>JAULZJ010000228.1:0-4723 GCA_032117435.1 Candidatus Nanopelagicales bacterium
CGCTCGTAGAAGCGCACACTCCCCACGACCGTGTAGGGCAGGCCTACGCGGATGAAGATCTCCTCCAGGGACCGTGACTGTGCATTGGTGCGGTAGAAGACCGCCACATCCGCAGGCCGCACCTCCCCCTCATCAACGAGAGAATCAATCTCGTCGGCGACGAAGCGTGCCTCGTCGTGCTCGTCATCGGCGACGTAGGTCACGATCGGCGCACCCATGCCCTCCTCTGTCCAGAGCCGCTTCGGCCGACGACCCCCATTGCGCGCGATGACGCGGTTGGCCGCATCGAGGATCGTCTGGGTGGAGCGGTAGTTCTGCTCCAGCAGGACCGTCCGCGCCTCGGGGTAGTCACGCTCGAACTCCTCGATATTGCGGATGGTCGCGCCCCGAAAGGCGTAGATCGACTGATCCGCATCGCCGACGACGCAGAGCTCGGCCGGTGGTACGCCACCGCCGCCGTCTCCCACCAATTCGCGGACGAGTACGTACTGCGCATGGTTGGTGTCCTGATACTCGTCGACGAGGACATGCCGGAAGCGTCGGCGGTAGTGCTCGGCGACATCGGGGAAGAGCTGGAACAGGGCGACGGTCGAACCAATGAGGTCATCGAAGTCGAAGGAATTGGCACGCCGCAGCCGCTGTTGATACTCCCGATACACATCCGCGAGGATCCGGTCCTGGGGTGTCTCAGCCCGGCGAGAGAATTCCTCCTCATCGACGAGTTCGTTCTTCAGATGGGAGATGCGCGCGGACAGCGCGCGCGGAGGATGACGCTTCGGGTCAAGATCGAGATCCCTCACGACCATGGCCATCAACCGCTGCGAGTCGGCAGCGTCGTAGATCGAGAAGTTAGTGGAGATGCCCAGGCGAGCGGCCTCGCGACGGAGGATGCGCACGCATGCCGAGTGGAACGTCATGACCCACATGGCGCGGGAGGCTGACCCTACGAGAGCAGCGACACGCTCCTGCATCTCGCGCGCCGCCTTGTTGGTAAACGTGATGGCGAGGATCTCCGAGGGACGCACCCCCTCGTCCCGAATGAGATGCGCGACGCGCTGCGTCAGGACCCTGGTCTTGCCGGAGCCGGCACCCGCCACGATGAGCAGGGGGCTGCCACGATGGGTGGCGGCCTCCAACTGGGCGGGATTCAGATCAGGCACGCCGTGATCGTACGTCGTGCGGCCGACAGGAGCCCGGAGGCGGATCTCCGGCTTCAGCGAAGGTAAGCGACGACGTGCGCCGTCACCTCGACACCGCCCACGACGTTCCTCCGCAGAGTGCCCTTGCTATCCAGCGGCACGACGATGAGCCCCGTGACCCTGGACTGCCGGGGCACGATCAGCGAAGGCGTGGTCGGCATGGCCAATGAGTAGAAGGTCACCTCACCGCCCTTGCTACCCGATGCCGACACGCGCAGGACGGCCGCGGTCGCACCCGATACGCCCGCGACCGAGCGCACCGCAAGCGTGTCTGCCGTCGCGCCCGCATCCTGAGCCGGAGGGGCGGACTCCACTAGGTCGGTGAGCATGGCCCGGGCACGTCGAACCTCGATCGGCTGGACCGGCAAGAGCAGCGCTCCAAGATCGGGGGTGCGCACCGCTGATGCCTGCACTGCTATCGAGACATCGACCGTGCCCTTGCCCGAGTTCACCAGGGTGACGCGCCCTTCGGCATCGAGTGCGGCGATCACCGGCACTGACGCCGTCGCATTGCGACGGTAGGGGATGCTGGGAGCGGCCGGCGAATGCTTGTCTCCCGTGCGGCGCATCAGGAGGCGTCCGGTCTTCTCCGCTCCGGAGACGCCGACGGTCAGCAGGGCTCCTGCGGGCGGACCGTCGCTCGTGGCCCCGACCGCCACGTCCACTACGCGCTTCTCGCCCGGCTGCAGAGGCTGATTGAGGCTCTTCGTGTCGTAGACCACGTGATTGGCGTAGGCCAGCAGGCGACCCTCCGCTGGATCCAGGCCGCCTGGGGAAACGAAGTATCCGAGGAGGTCCACGATGACGTGCGTGGCGCCGGAGTCAGTGGTCAACGCGATGGTGCCGTCTGTCGCCACCGGCAGGATGGATACCAACTCACGCTTGCCATTGACGATGACGCTGGACAGGACGCCGTTGGCCGCAGATCGCAGGGTGGCTGGCGAGTTGGAGGACATGGTCGTGACCCGCACTGCGGCGGCCTTGACTCGTGCCCCCGGCACTCCCTTGCGGCCTGCGACGTCGATGATGAGCGGTGAACCAGCACCGCCACTCGAGCGGGCAGCCAGGCGGCACGGCTGGCCGTTGTTGCCCTGACCGCTGCGGGTGTCCAGGACGCGCAGGGGTGCTACCGGGAGGAAGTCCAGTCCCTGACCGGGGTCGGCTGCCGTGGTCGCCGGTGTTCTCGATGCCGAGCAGAAGGGCGCCGGCCTGGGGTTGCCGCCCCAGAAGCTGGTCTGGCCTGCGGCCCCATCCCATGAGAAGGAGATGTGGATGTGATCGCGGTGGCAATAGGTGTCATAGCCGCTCTGCTGGGTGCTGTAGCAGCCCTTGAGTTCCGTCCAGCGACGCGTGTAGGACTCCCAGATCTCGTCGCCCCAACCGATATACATCACGCCAAGGCGCCGGGCCATCGCAAATTCGTTGCCGTTGGCGTCGGTCGCCAGCAGCCAATCGAGGAAGGATTCGGCCTGGGCCTTCTGCGCGGGAATCTTCGAATTGATCATCCAGTCGAGCGCGCGGCCCTCCTTGTGCTCGCTACGTCCACCGACACTGCAGTCGCGCGGCACCCAAATGCTCCGCGAGTCGGCGTACGTCGCACGGATGAGGTCGGCAACCCGCTGGGTGCCGGGCTTGGTCGCCGGATCGCAGATGTACTGGCCCTGATAGGTCGGCAGAGGATCGACTTCGGCTGGCAGGCCCGCCGGCACCACGGGCGGAGGCGGTAGGGGCACCGGCTCGTCCTTCTTCGCCTCCCGCTTGGCATCGGCCTTCGACTGCGCCGCCTTGCCGGCGTCGCCGCGGATAGGGGCGTCGGACTCACCCTCGAGCACGCTCGTGTCGGGCACGTGATCGGCCTCGCCGATGGGCGCGGATGCCGCGGGCTGGGCGATGAGCAGGAAGCCCGCCACCAGTGCGGTGCAGGTGCCCAGGACCGCCGTACGCAGTGCGCGACCAGATCCCCTACTATCGGGCTGGCCGGGTTCGGTCAGGGCACGCACACTCCCCACGTTAGCCCCTGCAGGCTCAGGAACCCCTCCTGACTCGGGTGATTTCCGTGGAAAGTCCACGAGACCCCTCCCTTCCCCGGCGCCAGCCCCAGGAGAGGACGCCCGTGCTCGACATCGACTCCATGCCCGTGGAGCGGGCCCTGGTGGTCACCGCCCATCCCGACGACGTCGACTTCGGCGCCGCCGGAACCGTCTCCTCCTGGGTGGCCGAGGGGACGCAGGTCACATACTGCGTGATCACCGACGGGGACGCAGGCGGCTTCGACCCCGCCGTACCCCGCTCGGAGATCCCCCGTATCCGACGTGAGGAGCAGGTCGCTGCTGCACGCATCCTCGGGGTAGCCGATGTTCGCTTCCTCGGGTATCGGGATGGCGAACTCGAGGTGTCTCACGGGCTACGCAGAGACATCAGTCGGGTGATCCGTCAGGTCAGGCCCCAGCGAATCCTCATCCAATCGCCCGAGCGCAACTGGGCGCGGATCCCCGCCTCGCATCCGGATCACTTGGCAGCGGGCGAGGCGGCGATCTTCGCGGTCTATCCCGATGCGCGCAATCCCTTTGCCCACCCGGCTCTGCTCGCCGATGAGCGACTCGAGGCCTGGACCGTGCACGACGTGTGGGTCATGGGAGCACCCGAGCCCAACCACGTGGTCGACGTGACGGACCAGGTGGACCTCAAGCTCACCGCATTGCGCGCGCACGAGAGCCAGACCGCACACATGGATGACTTGGAGGAGCGGATCCGGACCTGGATGACGGACGCCGCCGAACGAGGCGGAATGCCGCAGGGTCGACTCGCCGAGACATTCCTGCGTACGACGATCCCTTAGGCGACGTCAGTTCCTGCACCAGATCCGCCGGTTAGCGACGCTACGGACCGCGTTAGCGTCGCTAACCGGCGGAGTCCGTGCAGCGCCTGGCGGTTAGTTCCAGAAGACCGAGATGACGACGTTCACCAGCGTGAGCGAGCCGATCGCTCCCCACAGTCCCACCTGGGGTGGAGTGCGCTTTCGCCCGACGAAGGCGAGCGCGGTGATGACCAGCACGATCAGTAACTTCACGGCGATCTTGGCGTGGTCGACCTCCTCTCCGGGGACGAGGCCGGCCGAGGCAATCCCCACGAGCAGAACGCCGGTCACCAGCTGGGTGAGCGCGCCGTGGAGCATCGCGGGATTGACGCCCTTGTCAGGCGACTTCATCTGGACGAGGAAGCCGCCCAGGAGGCTGGCGAGACCGATGAAGTGGAGAACAACGAGAAGGTTGTAAACGAAAGTCACCTCCGCAGACTAGCCGAGGATTAGCCGGCCCCGTTGATCCCGCGGGGAGGATCCACCGACGTCATCGCCTGAACGTCCCGGTTGTGGACACTTACAGCCGCCGCTAAGTGTCCACAACCGGGACGTTCGCTGGCTGTTGGCCCGGCTATTCCCACTCGATACCGAGCGAGAGTGGGCGGAGCCGGGCTCTGCCCGGCTATTCCCACTCGATACCGAGCGAGAGTGGGCGGAGCCGGGC
>JAULZJ010000229.1:0-4051 GCA_032117435.1 Candidatus Nanopelagicales bacterium
CATCACGGGAGCGGCAGCGGGTGACGCCGCGACGATTGCTGGGTGCCGCATGCCGAGGATCAACCACTGATTCATCCCCGAGTACGACCCGCCGTAGAGGACGATGCGACCGTCGCTCCACGGCTGCTCGATCACCCAGTCGATGAGGTCGTAGGCGTCCTGAGCGTCGTTGACCAGCGGCCGGAAGGCGCCCTCCGAGTCCCCCCGTCCGCGGACATCCGCGACCACGTAGGCGAACCCTTGCGTCGGGAAGTACTGCCCCTCGCCATGCGCCGAGTCGACGGTGTACGGCGTCAGCTCGACGACCGCCGGCACTTTGCCCCCGGCACGCGGGGTGTAGGCGCTCACGTTGAGGTCCACTCCGTCACGCATAGGGACGTCCACGCGGGTCATGCGCACCCCGTGCGACGGACCGAGGTCGACGTGGGTGCTGCTCGATACGGGCATGGTGTTCCTCTCGCTGCAGGAGACTTCAGGATTCAGCGGGCAGGAGGACCTTGCCCGGATTGAGGATGTTGCGGGGATCGAATGCCTGCTTGACCGAGCGCATCACGGCGACAGTCGATTCACCCGCCTGGTCGACAAGCGCTTGCCTCTTGCCAAGGCCGATCCCGTGCTCACCCGTGCAGGTGCCGCCGAGGGCGATGACCTCGCGGGTGAGCTCCTTCGCCGCACCGAGCGCCGCATCATGCGCGACATCGTCGGCAGGGTCGAAGAGCAGGAGCGCATGGAAGTTGCCATCGGCGACGTGCCCGAGCATCGACCACACGAAAGGTTGCCCGGTGAAGATCCGCTCCGCGCGCTCCACGGCCTCGGGCAGCAGCGACAACGGGACGGCGGCGTCAGTCGTGAGCGACCGGGCACCCGGAACGGCCGCTAGGCCGGCGGGGTAGGCGTTGTGACGCGCATGCCAGAGTCGCCGCCGCTCACCCTCGTCCGCAGTCCAGTTGAAGTCCGACCCCCCGAATTCGGCAACCACGGAGTGGGCTTCCTCGGCCTGCTCCTGCACCGACGCCGGGGTGCCGTGGAACTCGAAGAAGAGCGATGGTGCCTCAGGCAGCTCGGTGCCCTCGTAGGCATTGACTGCTCGGATGCTGGGGGCGTCGAGGAATTCGCACCGTGCCACGGGGATCCCCATGCGCACGATCGCCGTAGCCGCGGCCACTCCATCGGTGAGCGAGGGGAAGGTGCATCGGGCGGCCGAGATCCGCTCGGGGATGCCGAAGACCCGCAGGGTCAGCTCCGTGATCACCGCGAGCGTGCCCTCGGATCCGACGAGCAGACGGGTGAGGTCGTATCCCGCGCTGTCCTTGCGTGTAGCGCGTCCGGTGCGGATCACGGTGCCATCGGCGAGCACGGCAGTGAGGGCGAAGACGTTGTCGCGCATCGATCCGTAACGGACGGTGGTCGTGCCTGAGGCTCCGGTGGCCGCCATGCCTCCGAGCGTGGCGTCGGCGCCGGGATCCACGGAGAAGAAGAGTCCGTCGCGGGCCAGGCGCTCATTGAGCGGGACGCGCCGGACCCCGGCCTGCACGACGACGAGCAGATCATCGGGGCGCACGTCGAGGATGGCGTCCATCTCGGACAGATCGAGGCTTACGCCACCGTGCACGGGCAGTACATGACCCTCAAGGGATGAGCCGACACCGAAGGGCACGACGGGGACATCAGCGGCGGAGCACAGTCGCAGCGTCGTGCTCACGTCGTCGGTCGACGTCGCCATCACCACCGCATCGGGCACGACCTCCGGCAACGAGGACTCGTCGCGGCCGTGGCGCTCGAGTTCGGTGCGATTGAGCGTCACTCGACCGGGAAGCGCCTCCTGGAGTTGCTCGAGGAAGCCTGGGGGAATGGGCCTGCGCATCAGGATGCCTCTCCGAGGGGAAGGGTCAGCTGTGTGTTCGGTCCGTGCCGCACGATGAGCTCAACGGGCACGTCAGCAAGGTCGGGCGACGGGTACATGAAGGTAGACCACGCAGCGGACAGCGTCAGGCGCAGTCGGGATCCAGCACCGAGTGTCCGCGAGGTGAATCGGAATCCTGTGAGGTCCAGCACGTTCTCCTCTCCCACGCGGACACCCTCACCATCGGCGATACATCTGCTCATGCGCACGACCTCGGTGGAGACGAGGACCGCCGAGCCGTCGGGGCGGATCTCATGCACGGTCACGCTCAGGTCGGTGTCGTGCCGATCGGGGATCACCACGAGCCGTAGTGCTGGGAAGCCCACGACGGTGAGGGGCGCGGTCAGGGGCCGGGAGTGGTAGACGAGGCCATCGCCATCGAGGGTGACCGAGAAGATCTGATTAGTGGGGTCGGGACCGAATTGAACGCCCATGAAGCTGTGGTAGTCCATCGGGAACGACGGATCGCCCATGCCCGACACCTCACGCCGCGTGGACTCGATGTCCAGCACGCGACGGTCCTGCGGATCGAAGGTCACGGCGTAGTCGGGACCACCGCCCTCACCATCCACCAGCCAGCCGGAATGGAACACGTCGTTGCCCTCGTCGAGTGATCGCAGACCCAGCGCTCGCGTGCCACGCGTGGCACGTGAGACGTCGGAAGCCGCACGCCACTCCTCGCCCCCTGAGACGTAGTACATGAACCGGTCCTGGAGGAACTCCGGCTTGGGCTCGTCGAAGAGAATGTGCCGGAGCCAGGAGTTGCGCAGGCCGTCGAGGTCCACCCGAGCCGCATCGCCGAAGGCAAGGTCTCCGACTGCCGGGATGCCCGTCCCGGTGCCCGCATGGTCCCAGGGGCCAATGACGAGATGGCTGCGCTCGATCGTTGAGGGATCGGCCAGCGCCCCATAGCGCTCCCAGTGGTAGATCGTGCCCGACATGCAGAAGTCATGTGTCCCGGTGACCGAGAGGACCGGCACGGTGCTCGATCTCAGGCCGCCCTCTGCCGGGAGCATGCCGGCGAAGCCCTCGAAGGCGGGCGCCTCCAGGAACTGTCGCCACACATCGGTGCGGTGCAGCCCGACAGGGGCGGCTTGGCCGACCCGCCGGGCCACTCCGAAGGCCTCGCCGACCGCGGTGGGTGGCAGCCCGCGGTCACGAGCCTCGCGCACCTCCTGGACCCACAGCCCACGGTCCGTCCCCGACATCCCGTTGAGCGTGTGACCCCAGACCAGGCTCTCCCACATAGCGTTGTGCAGGTTCGCTACCCCACCGCGAGGCACGTCTATCCCGACGGCCACCGCAGCTCCGGGCGTCGCCGCCACGATAGCCGGATGACCCTCGCCCAGCATGAGCCACTGATTGAGCCCGGTGTAGGAACCACCGACGAGGAAGACGCGACCGTCGCTCCAGTCCTGCTGGACGATCCAGTCGATGAGATCGACACCATCGCGGGCATCGTGGACGAACTGATGGAAGTCCCCTTGCGAATCGCCACGTCCGCGCACATCGGCCACGACGTACCCGAGGCCGGCGCGGGCCAGCGATTGGCCGACGTCATGCATTAAGTCGGTCGTGTAGGGCGTGAGTTCCACTCCGACCGGGACGCGCCCGGGACCGGATCGCGGCAGGTACACCACCGCGTGCAACTCGATCCCATCGCGCACGGTGACAAAGGCATGGCGCATGCGGACGCCGTGACTGGGGCCACGGGCAGCCTCGATGCTGCTGGGGACGGGCACTCCGGCTGACTCCTTAACGTAAGTTTCTTAGGCAATAACGCTAGCGGCCAGGCGGCCCCTCGGAACCCCCTTCACAAATTCCATAAGATTGTTATGCTCCATCCATGGGTGCGCCCGCCTCCGTCGAGCCCTGGCACATGGGCCATGAGGAGGTCGTGCTGTGCCAGGAACCCGATTCGGGCTACCGGGCGATCCTCGCGCTCCACTCCACCGTGCTCGGGCCGGCCACCGGGGGCACACGGATGTGGTCCTACTCATCGACCGCCGAGGCCCTCACCGACGCACTCCGCCTGTCGCGTGGCATGACCTACAAGAACGCCGCAGCGGGGCTCGCGCTCGGCGGCGGCAAGGCCGTCATCATCGCTCCGGATGAGCCCTTCGATCGCGAGGAGCTCTTCCGCGCGCA
>JAULZJ010000230.1:0-10664 GCA_032117435.1 Candidatus Nanopelagicales bacterium
CCCAGGTTCACCTTCGCGACGTTCGAGCCCTCGCGGTCCTGGCCGACGTACGCCGTGGTGCCGGCATCGTTGACGTCGACTCCGAATGCCCAATAGAAGGGCAGAGTCACCGAATCGTCGAAGGTGAAGTCGCTGAGTCGCACGCGCACGAGCCAAGGCGGGGTGTTTAGCGTGCTGAACGACTCGCGCCCGGCACTGGGCACGTATGCGTAGGTGCCCGCGTCGTCGATGGCCAGCCCGTAGGGCTGCATGCCCACCTGCAGGCTCCCCACGACCGAGTCGTCACTGAGTCGTATCTTGCTCAGCGAATGCGAGATCGTGTGAGTGACGTAGGCGAAGGTGCCCGAGGGGTTGACCTCCAGGCTCATCGGGTAGTTGCCACCGGAGGGAAACGACGATGTCACCGTCATCGGGGTGCTGGAGATGTTGACCTTGGTGATCTTGTCTCCAGACGATCCGGCGTGATGGCCTATGTAGGCGTAGGAGCCGTACACGTCGAGGGCGTTGCCGTAGCTGTCGATGGCGACGTAGTCGCTCGTCGATGGACCCGATGGGCCGAAGGTCGCCGCGTCGAGCCGGTATAGCCGATCGTTCGTCGTGACATAGATCGAGTCGTCCTGCATGACGACGGATCGGGCGCAGTCGGAGGTCAATAGGGCCGAGTCGTCCACGCTGAAGGTGCTGAGATTGAGACGGAGGATCTCAGCAGTCGGCCCCCTCGTGCATGTGACGACGTAGGCGTAGGTGCCGGTGGGGTCGATGACGATGTCGTTTGGAGAGAGCGGCGAGAGGTCCAGGGAGGAGACCAGCACATCGCGCGGTGTCACCGGCCGGGCGTCGGCCACGCCCGTGCCGACACCCGAGCCGACGATGAGCGCTCCCGAGGCAATCAGGCTGGTGATGAGGCGAGCGTCCGCGAAGCGGGGGCGTCGGCACATGGCCGGAACCTATCGAATGATCCCATTTTGATCAGGGCTGGGAATGACCGACGCCGGCCGTGCGTTGGCGCTCGCATGCTCACCGGCCTCTCCTCGACGCCCTCCGTGGAGGGGCTGCCCGCCGTCCGGGCCGATCTCGGCCCCGCGGGCATCGGCGTACCCTCGACAGGGATGGATGAGACCCAGGTCGAGGATGCTTCGGTCGCCGTGAGCGTGGCGGAGACCGACGAGGAGCGCGCCGCCCGCTTCGAGCGCGACGCCCTGCCCTACCTCGACCAGCTCTATGGGGGCGCCCTGCGGATGACCCGCAACCCGGCCGATGCCGAGGACCTCGTCCAGGAGACCTTCGTCAAGGCCTTCGCCGCCTTCGAGTCCTTCACCCCCGGCACCAACCTCAAGGCGTGGCTCTTTCGCATCCTCACCAACGCCTTCATCAATACCTATCGCAAGAAGCAGCGCCAGCCGCTCCATACGACGACCGACGACCTTGACGACTGGCAGATGCAGTACACCCAGGCCTATGCGACCGGGCAGTTGCGCTCCGCCGAGGCCGAGGCCCTCGACCGACTGCCCAATGACCTCATCAACAATGCGCTCGCGGAGTTGCCGGATGAGCGCCGCATGGCGGTCTACCTCGCCGACGTCGAGGGCTTCTCCTACCAGGAGATCGCCGACATCATGGATACGCCGATCGGCACCGTGATGTCGCGCCTGCATCGCGGACGCAAGCAGCTGCGCACCTCCTTGGAGGAATACGCCATCTCCGAGGGCTACCTCGTGCCGGACGGGGGTTCGTCATGAGCGAGTGCGATGCCTGCACCTGCGGCGAGGCGCTCTCCCGCGTCTACGACTACCTCGACCAGGAGATCGACGCTACGTCGGCCCAGGCGATCGCGGGGCACCTGCAGGCATGCCCGCCCTGCGCCGAGCAGTTCCGGCTCGAGCAGATGGTCAAAGCCCTGGTGAACCGCACGTGCTGCGAGGAGCGGGCGCCCGAGGAGCTGCGGGTGCGGATCGTGGCCCGGATCTCCGAGGTGCGCATCACCTACCGCCGCCAAGGATGAAGCGATGCATCATTTCCGCCAGTAATCGACGTTAAGGCGCTCCTTAGCGTCGATTACTGGCGGAACTCGTGCAGACGTTTGACCCGCCCACGCCGCCCCGCGAGGGGCGTATGCCACGATTGTCCACCGGCGGATACGCCGACATCGGGACCGGATCAGCAGGGAGTCACCATGAGCAAGCGAGGCCGCAAGAAGCGCGATCGCAAGAAGAGTGGCGCCAATCACGGCAAGCGCCCCAACTCCTGACGTGGACATCCGCGCCGAGATGGTGGCGCAGGTGCACTCCGTCCTCGTCGAGCCGGGCAGTGCCGTTGCCGTGGGCGACACGCTGCTCCTGCTCGAGTCCATGAAGATGGAGATCCCCGTCATCGTGGAGGTCGACGGCACGGTGGCCGACATCCCTGTCCACCCCGGGGATGTCGTCCACGAGGGCGATGTCCTCGTCACGCTCGTCGATTGACTCAAGAGAGCTACGTCGTGATTGATCCGGCTGCCCGCCTCGCCTTCACCGTCACTGCCGATGACACGGCTGTCGCGCTCGGCAGCGGTGACGTCCCCGTGCTTGCGACCCCCCGGCTGATCGCCTGGCTCGAGGCCGCGACGGTTGCCGCGTTGGGCGCGCAGGGCAGCCCCCTTCCGACGGACGAGACCAGCGTCGGCACCCGCGTCGACATCGAGCACCTCGCTGCCTCGCCGGTGGGTGCCTCCGTGGAGGCGACCGCTGAGGTAATCCATCGGGACGGACGGCTGGTCCGCTTCGCCGTCGCCGCCCATCACGACTCCGGGGCCGGCCCCGTGCTCGTCGCCCGCGGCGAGGTGACCCGGGTCGTCGTACGCCGCGCTCCCTTCCTCGAGCGCCTCGGGGGCGACCTCGTCATCCGTGAGGCACGATCCGATGAGCTCGCCGCCGTGGGTGAGTTGCGCGTGGCGGCGGACATCGCCGGATATGGGATGGCGACCGAGGAGGTCGGCTACGCCGCGGTCCTGCGCGACGCCCCCGGGCAGGCCGGGGAGGCCACGGTCCTCATCGCTCTTCGCCGGGGCGAGATCGTCGGCACGGTGACCCTGGCGGAGCCCGGGCGGCGACTCGCGGAGGTGGCCAGGCCGGGTGAGCTCGAGTTCCGATTCATGGCCGTCGCGCCCCACGCACGGCGCCGAGGCATCGCCCGGGCATTGATGGACACCGTCATCGCGCGGGCGGACGGCAGGCCGCTCGTCTGCAGCGTGATCGAGGGCAATGACCCGGCCACCGAGCTCTACTTGTCCCGTGGCTTCGGCCGGGCCACGGACCGAGACCACTCCCCGGTGCCCGGGGTGTCGCTCTGGGTCTACTCCCTGCCTACTCCGTGAGGCGCGGAGCGGCCCCCGGAGGCGCCGCCGTAATCATCCTGTTATATTTCCCAGGTCTGTCGCAGGGCAGACCCGGGATCGGCCCAGGCACGGCTGAGGGCGACCGGCGAGCAGACCGGAGGGCACATGACGGCACGACGATCGCTCGCCGCGGTGCTCACCGTGGTTGTCGCGGTCGGCGCCCTCGCCGCCCTCCCGGTCGCCAGCCAGGCGGCCCCCAGCAAGCCCCGCACCCCCGCCTTCGCCACCGAGGCTCCTGAACTGCGCACAGGGAGCAAGGGCGAGCCGGTCAAGGTCCTGCAGCGCGCCCTCGAGGTCGAGATCACCGGCTACTTCGGCCCCGTCACGCGCATCGCGGTCGTGGGGCTCCAGGAGGCCGGTGGGCTCGAACCGACCGGGATCGTCGCCGCGGAGACCTGGACCCTCCTGGGGCGCGCGATCGCCCGCGAGGCCGCCCAGGCCGACGAGACGTTCGGCGACGTGCAAGTCGACGGCCGCTACTGCCCGGCCGTGGACTTCCGCAACGGCGACGGGCTGGGCGCAGGACGCAACCACATGGGCTTCGATCTCCTCGGCACCCGCGGCACCCCGATCTACGCGGTCGACGCCGGCCGGGTGACGCGCAGCGGCTTCCAGGGCAATGGGTCGCTCATCCTGGACATCACCGCCAAGAAGGGCTCGATGTGGTTCTACGGCCACTTCGACAAGATCTTCGTGGGTCGAGGAGACATCGTGAAGGCGGGCCAGCTCATCGGCACGATGGGCGATACCGGCTCACCGGGTGCGGTGCACCTGCACATCGAGTTGCGCCCGCGCGGCTGGTCCGGCTCAGCCCAGGACGCCAAGCCGATCATCCTCAAGCTCTGCGCCGGGCTCGACTCCTCCCGTCGCCGCTAGGGCTCTGCTAGACGCCGGTCGTCGAGCGCGGATACGCGACATCCGGATCCGTCATCACATTGACGACGTAGGGCACCCCGGATGCGAAGGCCCGATCGAGCGCGGGACCGATGTCACCGGGTGCCGTCACCGTCTCCCCGGCTCCGCCGAGCGCGCGCACGACATCGTCGTACGCCGTGGGCCGCAGGTCAGCAGCAACGTCGTACCCGTAGAGGAAGCGCATCGGATGCCGTTCGAGATTCCAGCCGGAGTTGTTGCCGATGACGATCACTGCCGGCAGCTCATGGCGCACGAGCGAATCGACGTCCATGAGCGAGAAGCCCGCCGCCCCGTCGCCCAGCAGCAGCACTACCTGAGACGACGGATGCGCGAGGCGCGCGGCCATGGCATATCCCGGACCGGTGCCCAGGCAGCCGTAGGGTCCAGGATCCAGCCAGTGTCCAGGGCGGCGCGGTTCGACGTATCTGCCGGCGAAGGACACGAAGTCACCGCCGTCGCCGATGACGACAGCATCGTCGGCGAGCCGGGGGAGCAGCTCGCCATAGATGCGCGCGGGGTGGATGGGATCGGCATCGCTGTGTAGGTCGCCCGCGTCCCCCGCGATCGCGGCCTGCGCACGCGTCCGTAGGCCCGCTGACCATTCGGCGATGTCCAGCGGCTCGTCATACCCCTCGGCAAGGTGGAGGAAGAACGACGTGAGGTCGCCGCTGGCGCTGGCCGCGAGCTCGCGATGGGTCGCGAGCTGGCCGGGGGAGTCGGCGACGTGGATCACGGGGGCGGGCGGATCGCCGAAACTGCCGTAGCCGAGCCGAAAGTCCAATGGCGTGCCGACGACCATCACCAGATCCGCACCGGCGAACGCCGCACCTCGCGCGCGCGTGACGAGCAGCGGGTGCTCCGGAGGCAGGATTCCCCGGGCCATGCCATTGGCGATGACCGGCACGCCAGTGACGTCGACGAAGGCCCTCGCCGCTGTCGTAGCACCGTCGGCCCACACATCGCTGCCGAGAATGAGCACTGGGCGCGCGGCGGCCCTCAGCAGTGCTGCGATGCGGTCGAGGTCGCCGGTGACGGCCAGGGGCATCGGATGGGTGTCGTCGCTCGCGGGCACAGCGGGGGTGAAGAGAACATCCATGGGGATGTCGACGAACGTCGGCCCGCGATGGGCCGTGCCTGCCAGGGTGAACGCCGCCCCGACGGACGCGGCGATGTCCGCGGGGTCATGCACGGTGATCGCGGACTTCGTCACGGGCGCGAGCAGAGGTGGATGGTCGATCTCCTGGAGCGCGCCGGATCCCCAGCGGCCATCGGGTGCCCGGCCGCCGATGAGCACGAGGGGCGAGCCATTGACCCAGGCTCCGGCGACGGCGCTGATGGCATTGGTGACGCCGGGTCCGGCTGTCACCGCTGCGAATCCCGGCGAGCGGGTGAGCTTGCCCATCGCCTCGGCGGCAAAGAGGGCCGTCTGCTCATGGCGTACGTCGATGATCCGCATCGGACCGGCGTCACCCGACTGGACGGCCGCAGCACCGCCGACCGCGGCGTCGTACAGCGGAAAGATGTGCGCGCCGGACAGGGTGAAGAGGTGCTGCGACCCATGTCGCATCGCCGCCTCGACGGCCTGAGTCCCCCCGTGGGCAGGCTGTGGCGTCACAGGATGGCGAGCGCGAGCACGCTGACGCCGAGGGCGACGAGCGCGACGATGGCGGTGACGGTGATGAGTGTCTTGTTCTGCACGGGGATCCCTTCGACCCAGGCAGGCTATCGCGGGGCCGGTCCGTGCCCGGTCGGGGCGACCGCCTAGCCTGCGCGAGCATGGGGAGTCTCGACCGGCTGGCGGGGGAGCGGACCGATCTCGTGGGTGCTGAGGTCGAGCACCTGCAGGCGCTTGTCGGATCCTGGGCGCTGATCGCGGACCTCGCCATGAGCGATCTCGTCCTGTGGCTGCCGACGTGGAACGCCGGTGGTTGGATCGCCGCAGCGCTCGTGCGCCCCTCGACGGCACCCACCGCCGTCCAGGAGGACATCGTCGGGACCTTCCTGCCGCGTGGGCGCAAGTCCGATCTCGATCGAGCCGGAGCCACGGGGAGCCCGTCGACCTCGCCGGACGGCGCGCAGGCGATCCCCATCCGCTTCGGCACTCGAGTCATCGGCGTCATCGAGCGCTACGCCGCGACCCGACGCACCGGGCGACTCGAGGAAATCTACCTTGAGCTTGCGGATGCCCTGCTCACGATGTGCGGCGAGGCGACATTCCCTCCAGGAGACACCGATTGGGCCACGGGCAGCGCACCGCCGCGCGTCGGTGACGGATTGCTCCGGGTCGACATACAGGGACTGGTGACCTTCGCGAGCCCGAACGCCATATCCGCATTTAGACGCCTCGGGCTGGCGCGACCGCTCGAAGGCTCGGATCTCGCCGCCATCGCCACGAGACTCTGGCACCGCCCGGGCCCGATCGATGAGTCGCTGGCCCTGGCTGCGAGCGGACGCATCGCCACCTATGCCGAAGTGGAAAACCCCTCGGGGTGCGTCACGCTGCGCTCAGTTCCGTTGCGTCCGCGGGGTATCGCGCAGGGCTCCATCGTTCTCGTGCGCGACATCACCGACCTCCGTCGTCGCGAACGCGCGCTGCTGAGCAAGGATGCGTCCCTGCGGGAGGTGCACCATCGCGTCAAGAACAACCTCCAGACGGTCGGGGCCCTCCTTCGCCTCCAGTCCCGGCGGGCCCAGGCTGACGAGGCGAGGGAGGCCCTCGCCGAGGCAGGCCGACGCGTGGCCGCCATCGCGGCCATTCATGAGGTCCTGGCCCAGGAGCCCGGGGACCGCATCGACTTCGACGCGGTCCTCGACCGGATCCTCGCCGTCGAGCGCGATCTGGCATCAGCCTTCGCACCCGGCGTCTCCATCACCCGCGATGGTGCGATCGGCATGGTGGATACCGATATCGCCAGCCCACTTGCGATGGCGTTGTCCGAAATCGTGCACAACGCCGTCGAGCACGCGGCGGCATCATCGATCGTGGTCATGCCTGCGCGTGAGGGTGAGACGATCCGTGTCCGCGTGGTCGACGATGGTGTGGGCATCCCTGACCCGGTCGTGGAGGGGCTGGGCCTGCAGATCGTGCGGTCGCTCGTGGAGCAGGATTTGCGGGGCACACTGACATTGACGGCGCCAAGCGGCGGCGGATGCCAGGTGGATGCGTCGGTGCCGACGGGCAGATGAGGTTCAGGCGGTGCTACGGGCACGAAGCCGGGCGTTGCGACGCTTGAGCGCGCGACGCTCGTCCTCGCTCAGTCCACCCCAGACGCCAGCATCCTGACCCGTCTCGAGGGCCCACTGCAGGCACTCGTCGATGACATCGCAGCGACGGCAGACAGCTTTGGCTTCCTCGATCTGGAGGAGGGCGGGACCGGTATTGCCGATGGGGAAGAACAACTCAGGATCCTCGTCACGGCAGGCAGAATCGTGGCGCCAATCCATGGTCCCTCCTCGCCTCGCTCCTGCGCTTGTGACGACGTTCACGCACCTTCCCGAGGGGGCATCCGTGAGGCGCGGACGCAGGTACGGTGAACGCGTGCCGGAAGTTTCCGTCTCCTAAGGGTCGCAGACGGCGAGGCCTCCCACAAGGTGAAACGACACACCTGATCCGACGGATGTCTGTTTGCTTGGTCACATGATCGGTCATTTCCGAGGCCCCGTCCGTTTATAGGACGGCGTACCGACGAGCTAGCACGGAGCCGTCGGGCGGGGCTCACGCGATGACGGTCAGGGCCCGGGGCACGGATTTCACCCGCACCTCGCGCACGTCCCCGAGTCCCTCGCCGTCGACCTGCAAGGCCACCGCCCGGGCGGCCAGGACGCTGAGGTGCTCGAGGTCATGGGCCACGGTGAGGCTGCGAGCCGTGGACCCTGCATGGCTTCCGGCGAGCATCCTGCGGGCCAGGCGCAGCACGGTGGCCACGCTCATCCGCCGGACGGCGAAGAGGTCGAGCCCGGTATCGAAGGAGGCGTCGGGGCATGGCGTGATGGGAAGGGCGCCGAAGTAGGTCCAGGGTGAGGTGTTCAGCAGGATCGCGACGAAGACCCCCTCGACCGAGCCTTCGGGCAATTCCACGGTGAGTGCGGGCTCACGTCGGTTGGTATGCAGGAAGAACTCGCGAATGGTCGTGATGAGGTATCGGGTGGGCGTGGCCTCGCGGCCCTTGGCGCGCGCGAGCTCCATCGCCGCGATGATCTCGGCATCGAAGCCGAGTCCGGCATTGGCGATGAACCATCTCGACGGCGCAGGCTCGCCTTCCCAGGGAGTGAACGCCAACGTGCTCAGACCGATGGTGCGGCGGCGACCCTCGCGCACGGCCTGGAGGATCTCACCGGTCGCCTCCACGGGATCGGCGGGCAGGCCGAGTGCGCGTGCGGCGACATTCGCACTCCCCCCGGGGATGATCGCGAGCATGGTCCCTTCCGGGTCCGGACCCTGTGCCATAAGTCCATTGACAGCCTCATGGACCGTGCCGTCGCCGCCCAGAACGCAGACCAGATCGGCACCGTCGGCGCGCGCGCTGCGGGCGATCTCTTCAGCATGCCCTCGGTACTCCGTGCGCACCGTCCGCAGGTCGACTTCGTCGGCAAGGGCGTGGGCTAGGACATCGGTGACGCGAGGTGAGGTGGTCGTCGCCTGGGGATTGACGACGAGGACTCCGCGCACAGTGTCACAGTAGCCGCCCTAATCTTGGTCCATGAGTCAAGGCGCGGGCCGCCCC
This sequence comes from Candidatus Nanopelagicales bacterium, assembly GCA_032117435.1. Taxonomy (GTDB): domain Bacteria; phylum Actinomycetota; class Actinomycetes; order S36-B12; family S36-B12; genus Mxb001. The sequence goes on from JAULZJ010000230.1 coordinate 9,013, forward strand.
GTGATATCACTCGTCGTGGGTGCCGCGGTTGCCGCGATCGAAGGGATCGCACTGCTGGTCTACGCCGTCTACATCTCCGTGCAGGTGGCCCGGCTCGGCATCACCGGACCTGCCGCGGTCTCGAGCCCCATCGCGGTCGCACTCGAGATCGCGATCTTCGGCCTTCTCGGGCTCGGTCTCGTTCTCGCCGCGCGCGGCCTGTGGCGCGCGCGGCGATGGGCACGCAGCCTGCTCGTGGTGGGCCAGGCTCTTGCCCTCATGGTCGGCGTACCCCTCGTCACCGCAGAGGGTGGGGTCGAGCGCAGCGCAGGAATCGCGCTCGTCGCACTCGCTGTCGTGGGGTTGATTGCTGCCTTCCTCCCGAGTACGACGCGAGCGATCGCAGACGACTAAGCGTCTTCGGCAAGCCGGTGAAGCGCATCGCCGCTCACCCGATGCACGGTCCACTCGTCCATCGGGACTGCGCCAAGGGACGAGTAGAACGCGATCGCCGGAGCATTCCAATCAAGCACCCACCACTCGAAGCGCCCGTATCCGCGTTCGACGGCGATGCGAGCCAGTGCCTGAAGGAGGGCCTTGCCATAACCTTGACCCCGATGGGACGGGCGGACGTAGAGGTCCTCGAGGTAGACCCCATGCCGGCCCAGCCACGTGGAGAAGTTGCGGAACCACAGGGCGAAACCGACTACTTCCCCCGTGGAGTCATCCTGCGCCATGAGGGCGAAGGCCGCGGGATCATCGCCGAAGAGGGCATTCGCGAGGAGATTTTCCGTCGCCACGACCTCGTGAGGCGCCTGTTCGTACTCCGCCAGTTCGCGAACCATGGCAAGGATTTCGGACACGTCGGTCGGCGTTGCTTCGCGCACAGACATGGGTTGCATTGTGCATGCTGAAGACCGATTGCTGCCATGGCGGGCTCGCTTCTCGCGTGCATGGATTCGTTGATGGATTCATGGGGCGCATCTACGACGACGGATCATGCATGACCAGGGCGTAGACTGAACGAGGGACGACATCGGGTAGTGGCGCACTTACGCCAGGGGGGAGAGCAGTGATGACTGGCTCGGCCATGGGAGCACATGTGCAGGATCATGTTCTGGATTCCGGGTGGGCTGCGGTCGAAGCCGTGCAGGCCGATCAGTTGGAGAAGCTCCTCGTCCACGCCAACATCGATGTGTGCCTCGCGAGATTCGTGCCGGTCCTACTTGCCCAGCTCGTTCCGCCCGAGCACCTGCACGGATTGGAGATCATTGGCATCAACGAGGCTGATGACCTTGCCCGTTCGACTCCTCTGGCCGTGGATGACCGGCTTCTGCCCTGGGTCATCCACCACGTCTGGGGTCAGGCGGGTGACATCGCCGACCTGGTCGAGGGTCGGTCTATCGTCCGCCGCTCCGACCAGGCACTTTCCGCCTTCGTCTGCGTGCCGCTGTTCGCGCGGGAACGGCTCACGGCAATTCTCGCCTGCTCCGTGTCAGCGGAGAATGACGCCCACCTTGCACGCATCATCCAGGGTATGACCCGCATCGGACACCTGTCTTCGACTGAGCACACGGTTCATTGCGCGTCGCCGGACTGTCCGACGCATGGCACCCCGAGCAGTTCCGAGCTGACCTCGAGGCAGAGGCAGATCCTCGAGGGCATGGAGCAGC
>JAULZJ010000231.1:0-7086 GCA_032117435.1 Candidatus Nanopelagicales bacterium
GTCATGTCCTTCGTCGTGCCCGCATGCGGGCGCTTGTCAGTACTTGAGCAGGTTGGGTTCGTCGATGGAAGCGGATCGCCGCGACCGGTAGATCGCGACGATGATCGCCAGGCCCACGACGACCTCCGCGGCAGCCACCACCATCACGAAGAAGGCGATGACCTGCCCCTCGAGATTGCCCTGCATGCGAGCGAAGGCGACGAAGGCCAGATTGGCGGCGTTGAGCATGAGCTCGATCGACATGAAGACGACGATCGCGTTGCGGCGCACGAGCACCCCGACCGTGCCGATGGTGAAGAGCACCGCGGCCAGGATGATGTAGTTGTCAGGGCTCATCGCGGCTCACCCGGTGAGGTGCCGGGATCGTCCGCGACGGGGTGATCTGCGGGGCCGAGTGCGGCGCGACCCGAGGCCAGGATCTCTGTCTCGGCCACGGAAGCTGCATCGACTGGGCGCAGGTCACCACGGGCGCGCAGTGGACCGGGCACCGAGATCTCGGCAACCGAGCCATCCGGCAGCAGCGCCGGGGTGTCGACGGCATTGTGGCGCGCGTAAACGCCGGGCGCGGGCATGGGACCGACGTGCTCACCACGGCGCACGCGCTCCTCGGAGAGCTCGCGCTGGGTGCGGCGCGGCTGCCAGCGCTCACGGTGCGCGAGCACCAGCGCACCGAGGGCCGCGGTGATGAGGAGTCCCGCCACGATTTCGAAGGCCAGGAGATATTCGCCGAAGAGCAGTCGGGCAATGCCCTCGACGTTGCCGCCGTACTCGGCATTGGCCGCATCCAGGCCGATGGCCGGGACGCCGCTGAGGGCCGCTCCGATGCCCAGTACCAGCAGGATGCCGAAGCCCGCCGCGAGCAGGATGCCCACGACCCGCTGTCCCTTGAGGGTCTCTACCAGGGAATCACTGGAGTCGACGCCCACCACCATGAGCACGAAGAGGAAGAGCATCATGACCGCGCCGGTGTAGACGATGATCTGGACCATCCCGAGGAAGGGCGCGGCGTTGGCGATGTAGAGCACCGCCAGGCTGATCATCGTGAGGGCGACCCACAGGGCGCTGTGCACGGCGCGGCGCGACAGGATGAGGCCGAGTCCACCTGTGACGGCCAGTACGGCGCACACCCAGAAGACCGCTGCCTCGGCAGCGCTCGTGCCGGTCTCGGTCATGCACCTGCCTCCCGCTCTGACGGCTCCTGCGTCTGTGCCCACAGCCGCTCGTCGCCCGGGGGCTCCTGCTCCGGCACCGAGCCCGTGACCTTACCGGCGTAGTAGTCCTGATCCGTCGTGCCGGGCACCATCGGGTGGGGCGGGGGGATCATGCCGGGCAGGAGGGGTGCCAGGAGGTCCTGCTTCTCGAAGATGAGGTCGGCGCGATTGTCGTCGGCGAGTTCGTAGTCGTTGGTCATCGTCAGCGCGCGCGTCGGGCATGCCTCGATGCAGAGTCCGCAGAAGATGCAGCGCAGGTAGTTGATCTGGTAGACGCGGCCGTAGCGCTCACCCGGGGAGAATCGTGCCTCCTCGGTGTTGCTGTCAGCTTCGACGAGGATGGCGTCAGCGGGGCACGCCCATGCGCACAATTCGCATCCGATGCACTTCTCCAGCCCGTCCGGCCAGCGGTTGAGCTGGTGCCGGCCGTGGAAGCGAGGTTTGGGGGGATACCGGTCGGCCTGCTCCGGATACTCCTCCGTGACCACCTTCTTGAACATCGTCGCGAAGGTGACGCCGAAGCCGCGTACGGCAGGGGGCAGCTCAGGCATGGTCTCCCCCCTCCGTGTCCTCGCCGGATGTGGCCTCGGCCACGTCGACCGCGGTCACCGCCGTGCCAGCGACAGTGGTGCCAGCGAGCGCACGCCGTGAGGTGTAGGTGAACTCCTGACCCGGAAGGGGTGGCACGGGATAGCCCCCGGCGTAGGCATCGAAGGGCTTCGCGGCCTCGGCTGCAGCCTCCTCGAGCTCGCGCTTCTCCTGCCGGGCCGCGCGGAGTTGGAGGACCCAGGATCCCAGCACGATGACGATGAGCGCCCCCGCTCCGACGAGCAGGAGCTCCTGTGTCGTGACGGAGAACTCATTGCGGACCACGCGCGCCGCGGCCACGATGACGATCCACACCAGTGACGCCGGGATGAGGATCTTCCAGCCGAAGCGCATGAACTGGTCGTAGCGCAGCCGCGGGAGCGTGCCGCGCAGCCAGATGAAGACGAAGATGAAGAGCTGCACCTTGATCAACCACCACAGAAGCGGCCACCAGCCGGTATTCGCGCTCTCCCACAGCGAGATCGGCCACGGAGCGCGCCAGCCACCCAGGAAGAGGGTCGTCGCCAGGGCAGAGACGGTCACCATGTTGATGTACTCGGCGAGGAAGAAGAGCGCGAACTTCAGCGAGGAGTACTCCGTGTGGAAGCCGCCGACGAGCTCGCCCTCGGCCTCGGGGAGATCGAAGGGTGCGCGGTTGGTCTCCCCCACCATCGCCGTGACGTAGATGAGGAACGACGGCAGCAGGATCACGGCGTACCAGATCGGCTCCTGGGCCGCGACGATGTCCGAGGTGGACATGGATCCGGCGTAGAGGAAGACCGCCACGAAGGACATCGACATCGCCAGCTCGTAGGAGATCATCTGCGCCGACGAGCGCAGGCCGCCGAGGAGCGGGTACGTCGAGCCCGATGACCAGCCGGCCAGCACGATGCCGTAGATGCCGATCGACGCCACAGCGAGGACATAGAGCACGGACACCGGGAAGTCGGTGAGCTGCAGCGGGGTCTCCACGCCGAAGATGCTCACCATGGGCCCGAAGGGAATGACGGCGAAGGCGATGAAGGCCATGGTCGCGGAGATGACCGGGGCGATCCAGTAGACGGCACGATGCGCCGTCCTGGGGATGATCTCCTCCTTCAGCGCCAGCTTGAAGCCGTCCATGAGCGACTGCAGAAGCCCGAAGGGGCCAACTCGGTTGGGGCCCACACGCGACTGCATCCGCGCGACCACGCGGCGCTCCCACCAGATCGTGAAGAGAGTGAGCAGCACGAGCATCGCGAAGATCGCGACCACCTTGAGCAGGACGAGCCACCACGGGTCGTTGAAGGTCACATCCGTCATGCCGGGCCTCCTGACACGCGCACGCGTGAACCATGCTTGGCATCGATCGCGAGTGTCCGTGAGCCCTCTGAGGTCATCGGGATCCACACCGATCCGGCGACCACGTCGGCCACGCGAAGGGGCACGGTGATGGCTCCGGCGTCCGTGGCGACGGCGATCGCGGCACCATCGGCGAGACCCAGTGCGCGAGCGGTTTCCTCGGCCATGTGCGCCTCGGTCGGTCGGGCCGTGGCGGCCAGGTGGGGCTCACCCTCCTGCATCGCCGCCGCGTCGAGGAGGAGTCGCCATGTGGCGAGGGCAAGCGTCCCCGGGCTCGCCGCGGGGGCAGGGGCCACGGTCGGTGCGGCGGGGCGCGCGCCCGACCAGGTGCCCAGTCGATCCAGTTCGCGGCGGAGCGCGGCGACCTCGCCCGTGCCGAAGGAGACGTCCATGGCATCGGCGAGCATCGCCAGGACCCGCCCGTCGGCGATGGGCTGGGCACCGGAGACAGCGGCGGAGAAGGGCTTGGTGCGGCCCTCCCAGTCGGTGAAGGAGCCGGCCTTCTCGGCGACCACGGCGACGGGGAAGACCACATCGGCGACCTCGGTCGCCTCGTTGTGATGGGTTGAGATAGCGACCAGGAAGGGTACGTCGCGCAAAGCGCGGCGGACGTCCTCGGCCTGCTCGTGATCGGCGACCTCGAGGCCCGCGACGAGGAGGGCCTCCACGAGTCGCGCCTCTTCGCGCTCGACGCGTGTCGTGTCACGCAGGATCTCGTCGACGATGGCGCGCCCTGCCCGACCACCGGCAGGCAGGCTGCTCGCGTCCACGCCCCAGACCGCGGCCACCTCTTCCCGAGCACGCGCATCATCCGCGGGCCGACCACCGGGCAGCAGCCCGGCGAGAGCGCCGGCGTCGAGGGCGCCGCGCTCCCCGGCACGTCGAGGCACCCAGCCCAGCCGGGCTCCGGTGCTCGACGCGAGCTCCGCGGCGGCAGAGAGCGCACCCGGGACTCCGGCCATGCGCTCACCGACCAGGATGACCGCACCCGGCTGGCGGAGTGCCTCGAGCGTGACACCGACCTGCTCACCCCCGAGGACCTTCCGCAGAGCGGTCGCCTCGCCACCGGGCTCGCAGGCCCACCACTCGGCATTCATCTTGTCGATGCTGCGCGTGCGCACCGGAGTGAGGGAAACGACCCTCGGTCCACCCTTGCGGGTCGCGCGACGCAGGCGCAGGAAGATGATCGGCGACTCGTCCTCGGGCTCGAGCCCGACGAGCAGGACGGTGGGTGCGGCATCGAGATCGGCGTACGTCGGTCCGAGCGGCATGCCGGCGACAGACGATGCGAGGAACTGACCCTCCTCGTCACTGGCGACACGTGCACGGAAGTCGATGTCGTCGGTGCCCATCGCGATCCGCGCGAACTTGGAGTAGGCATACGCATCCTCGCGCGTGAGGCGGCCGCCGGTGAGGACAGCGGCCCGGCCACGTGCCGCCGCGAGGCCACGCGCGGCGATATCCAGCGCCTCGGGCCACGATGCGGGACGAAGCTCCCCCTCCTCGCGCACCAGGGGCGAGGCGATCCGACCCTCGTGCAGGTAGACGAAGGCAAAGCGACCCTTGTCGCAGTTCCACTCCTCGTTGACCTCGGGGTCGTCCCAGGCAAGTCGGCGCGTCACGACTCCGCGACGCACGTCGGTGCGCAGCGAGCAGCCCGATGCGCAGTGCTCGCACGTGGTGGGGGTACTCACCAGGTCGAAGGGACGCGCGCGGAAGCGGTAGAGGGAACTCGTGAGCGCCCCCACGGGGCAGATCTGGATGGTGTTACCGGAGAAGTAGGAGTCGAAAGGCTGGTCAGGCGCGATGCCCACCTGCTGCTTGGCCCCACGCTCGAGGAGCTCGAGCATGGGGTCGCCCGCGATCTGCTCGGCGAAGCGCGTGCAGCGCGCGCACGAGACGCACCGCTCGCGGTCCAGCAGGATCTGAGCGCTCATGTTGATCGGCTTCTCGAAAGTGCGCTTCACCTCCTCGAAGCGCGAGGTGCCGCGCCCCGCCGTCATCGCCTGGTTCTGAAGTGGGCACTCACCCCCCTTGTCGCAGACGGGGCAGTCGAGGGGGTGGTTGAGGAGCAGGAACTCCATCACCCCCTCCTGGGCCGTGTCGGCCATCGGGGAGGTGCGCTGGGTGCGGACGACCATGCCCTCCGTGACGGCGATCGCGCACGCCGGCTGGGGCTTGGGCTGACCCTCGATCTCGATCAGGCACGCGCGGCAGGCAGCGACGGGATCCAGCAGAGGATGGTCGCAGAAGCGCGGGATCTCGATGCCCATGAGCTCGGCTACGCGGATGACGAGCATGCCCTTGGGGACGCGCACCTCGATGCCGTCGACCGAGACCGTGACCAGATCCGCGCGTGCGACATCGGCGGAGCCCTGCGGGGCGATCGTCATCGTGCGCCCACCTCGCTGAAGACGTACGACGCCGCTGGCGGGAAGGCCTCATCGACCGGCGTGCGCGTCGCCGCCTCGAATTCATCGCGGAAGTACTTGAGTGCACCGGGGTACGGTGTCGCAGCGGCATCGCCCAGAGCGCAGAAGGATCGACCAGCGATGTTGCCGCACACCTCGACGAGCAGGTCCATGTCGGCATCGGAGCCGCGACCGTGCTCGAAGCGCTCGAGCACACCTGTGATCCAGTACGTGCCCTCGCGGCACGGCGTGCACTTGCCGCACGACTCGTGCTTGTAGAACTCCAGCCAGCGAGTGACGGCCTTGACGACGCTCACAGTGGTGTTGAAGACCATCGGGGTGCCGGTGCCGAGCATCGTGCCGGCCTCGGCCATGGCCTCGTAGGTCAGTGGCGTGTCGAGGTGATCGGCGGTGAGCATCGGCACCGACGAGCCCCCCGGGATCCAGAACTTCACGGTGCCGTCGCCGCCGATGACCCCGCCGGCGTAGTCGAGGAGCTCGCGCATGGTGATGCCGAGGGGTGCCTCGTAGATGCCGGGGCGCGCGACATGACCCGACACGGCGAAGACTTTGAAGCCCGGGGACTTCTCCGTGCCGAACTGCCGGAACCAGTCCACCCCGTTGTTGATGATCCACGGGATGTTGGTGATCGTCTCGACGTTGTTGACCACCGTCGGCGACGCGTAGAGACCGTGCGTGGCGGGGAACGGCGGCTTCAGGCGAGGCTGGCCGCGATAGCCCTCGAGGGAGTCCAGCAGCGCGGTCTCCTCGCCGCAGATGTAGGCGCCGGCACCCGAGTGCACGGCCACGCTCAGGTTGAATCCCGAGCCGAGGATGTTGTCTCCGATGAGCCCCGCCTGCTCGGCCTCTCGGATGGCCGTGGCCACGCGACGGATCGCCTGGGGCACCTCGCCGCGGATGTAGATGAAGGCGTGATTGGCCCGGATGGCGTACGACGAGATGATGACGCCCTCGACGAGCGCATGCGGGTTGGCCATCATGATCGGGACGTCCTTGCAGGCACCCGGCTCGGACTCGTCCGCATTGACGACGAGGTAGTGCGGCTTGCCGTCACCCTGGGGGACGAAGCTCCACTTGAGCCCGGTGGGGAAGCCCGCTCCCCCGCGGCCACGCAGCCCGGTGTCCTTGACCGTGGCGATGATCGCATCCGGGTCCATTGTCAGCGCCTTGCTCAGCGCCCGGTAGCCGCCGTGGCGGCGGTATCCCTCCAGGGTGAAGAAATCGGGCACGTCCCAGTGCTCGGTGATGACGGGGGTAAGCGGTGTCATGACTGTCCCTCCCCAGGTGCCACGGGGGCGCTCATACCGTGCTCGCGCGCGTAGGTGAGACCGGCGCACATCAGCGCATCGGCCTCGCCGCCCTCTCCGGCGAGCCCGTCGACGGGGAAGGCAAGGGTCTGCTCCGTGGCCTGGAAGTCGCGGATCACCGGACCGCGAGTCGAGACGACCTCCTCGCCGCGCGCAAGGCGGTCGATGACATCGACCGCGCTCTGCGGCGTCTGGCAATCCATGAAC
>JAULZJ010000232.1:0-5479 GCA_032117435.1 Candidatus Nanopelagicales bacterium
GCGCGGCCTCGATCAGAGTGGTCGCGCGTCGCGCGTCGATACCCAGCGCCCGCAGTGACCATGGAGCTGCTCTCGCGAGTCGCTCCGGTGAGGGTGGTGCGTATAGCCCATCGTGATCCGCACTGGGCTCCCCCAGCGACATCACGAGTCGCCGCCACTGTGCCGCGGCATCCTCGCGACGGATACGCTGCTGTACGACCAACCACATCAGGTCGTGCCACACGGTGCGGGTTGCACCCACTCGGTCGCCGCTGAACCTCGCCCACAGTCGCCTCACGACGCCGGCCTCCGGAGTGAACGACGTGGCGTCATCCTGAGCGCCGATCAGGCGAGCTGCCCGCTCCTGCAGCCACCGGGCGCCGTCACCCTGGCACTGCACCGTCACCCGGCCAGGCTCATCACCCCATCTCACCGCGATCGAAGCAGGACCGTCGGGTGTCCAGCTCACTCGGATGGCCTCGCTGTGCCCGAGGCGGGTGGTGGGATCGGAGCGCAGCATGGCGAGCGGTCCGAGCACGAGCCTGGGATCGATGCCCGGTGCGTCGAGCGTCGCGATCGACGCCTGGGCCTCGGGCATACGCCTCACACTAGGCCGAGTTTCGCCATTCCCTAGGGGATGGGGATCTGCTCAGCCGTAATGGCGAAGCGATCGAAGCGCTCGTCTGCCGTGGTGCGGGCATCGTCGGTGAGGACCCAGGTCGTGACCGGATCCGTCGGGTCGATGACGAGGATGCGCCCGTCGTCGGCCGCGATCCACATGAAGTCGGGTGACCAGTACGCCGGTGCCATGCGATACGTCCGTGGATCGCCGGAGACGTCGAGCAGCACGCGTGTCTGCCCGCCCTGCGTGAGCGAGATGATGGCCGCGCCATCCGCCGAGACGGTCGTCACCTGCGCACCCTCCGGCGTGACGGTGACATGGTTGATCACGGGAGCCGTCTGCGGTACGTCTGACTCAGGTACCTCCTCCACGGCCCCGGTCCGCACATCCACGATGCGCTCCCACCCCGGCAGCACTTCCGGGCCGGCCACGTCGGGCATGCGATACATGGTCACGGAAAGTCGGCCGTCGGGCAGCCACGCAAGGTGCGGCCCAATCGGCTTACCCATCTCCTCCTTCACCTCGATCGGTTCGTCGGGGATGCAGTAGGCGTCCTTGGTTGGTCCCCCGGCGGCGGCGATGATCCGCACGCATCCGGTGGAGTCCGAGTAGAAGGCGACCGTGCCGCTGAACTGCGCCTGCGGTTGTTCCTCCAGGGAGGGGAACGACGGTTCGGCGCCTGGTCCCAGCGCGGTGAAGACTCTCGCGCCGATGCCGACGGCTGACAGGAGTGCTACGACTGCGATGACGATGGCGAGGACCCCGCGTCGGGACGCAGAGGGTGCACTCTCCTCGGCTCCCGCGATCGCTCGGGCGATGCGCACGACGTAGAGGATGGCTCCCGCAAGGGTCACGAGGATGGATAGCCGGTAGGCCCACAGCAGGATGATGGCGACGGGAACCGTCGCGAAGGGGTTGGTCGCCGTGACCTCACCCGTCGCACCGTCGACGGAGGCTGGGTCGCGCAGGAGGGCAGCAGCCAGCAGCGTGAGTACGCCGAGGCCGACCGAGACCGCGAGCGAGATCCACGTGAATTTGGGCACGGGCACGCGCGAGACGAGCCACGCGCCGAGCCCGAGCAGGGCACCGATGATCAGGGCGATACCACCCTCAAGCGGATCGATCAGGCCGAAGGAAATCAGTGGCAACCCGAGGATGGTGAGGACGAGGCCGATGACGTGTCGCGTCTTCACGATGCCCCCCAGTCGCGAGGTGTCCGGTCCCGGATGGACCATCCCCCCACCGTGAGGCATGCACCGGTCAGTTACCAAGGACCTTCGGTCCCCGCGGGGTCATCTCACGGTCCAGGCAGGGCGGAAGATGACATGTCTGACCGTGACTCAGGCAACAAAGGAAATCGCGGGACACCTGTGGTCGGTGTCCCGCGATTTCACAACGCGGTGGCGGTGGGATTTGAACCCACGGTGGAGTTGCCCCCACACACGCTTTCGAGGCGTGCTCCTTTGGCCGCTCGGACACGCCACCGCCGATGAGGGTACAAGGAGCGGACGGAATCAGCGCAGGCGGGCGAAGAACTCTCGGACGATTGACCCGCACTCCTGCGCGAGCACGCCTCCGATGACCTCGGGCCGATGCGACAGGCGTCGATCGCGCAGGAGATCCCAGGCTGATCCCGCCGCGCCGTAGTCGTCGTTCCACGCACCGAAGACGACCCGGTCTACGCGCGAGAGCTGTGTGGCACCGGCGCACATCGGGCACGGCTCCAGCGTCACCACGAGGGTGCAGCCGGCCAGGTGGGTGTCATCGAGGGCGAGCGCGGCCTCGCGCAGCACCACGACCTCGGCGTGGGCGGTGGGATCGGTGAGAGCCTCGCGGCGATTGGCCGACGCAGCAAGCACATCGCCATCCGGACCGAGCACGAGCGCGCCGACCGGTACATCCTCACCGTCGGTCAGAAGCGACTGGCGGGCTAGCTCGAGCGCCTGGCGCATGGCGGCGACGTCGGAGTCGGCGTGCCTCATCGGTCAGTCGCGCTCGAGCGCCGCCGCGAGCTGCTCCTCGAAGCCGAGACGCGTCGCTATGGCCACGACCTGCTCGTCGGGATAGAGCTCCGGGTCGTCGAGGATGAGCTCGAGTTCGCTCACCGGCATCCCCATGTCAGCGGCGAAGGTGAAGTCGCCGATGGGCTCGACCTCGTCGAGCTCCTCGTCGTCCTCGGGCAGCTCCGCCTCGAGCATGTCCGCGACCTCCTCGGCCAGCGGGAATTCGAGGGCAGCACCAACATCCGAGAGCAACAGGCGCGCCGCCCCGTCCGGCATCATGCGCACGGCCAGGAAGAAGTCCTCGTCCACCACGAGGAAGCCCAGCGCGCCGCCTTCCGCGATGAGTTGACGAAGTGCGGCAAGGAAGGAGTCGAGGGACTCAGTCGCGCGCGGGGGCAACGTGGCCACCGACCAGAGGCCTTCCTCGCGCCAGGCCGCGACGGCGTAACCGGCGTCGTCGTCCATGACCCAGGCCCCTCTCCCTGCACCCTGGTGGGTGCTGACCCATCGTGGCATGCGGGACCACTCTCGCGCGCCTCCTTCGCCCCGATACGCCGCGCGCGTGCGAGCAATCGTCGTCCAGCATCCGCTCGTTGCCCACAAACTGACCACGCTTCGTGATGAGACCACCGATTCCGCGACCTTCCGGCTGCTCGTGGACGAACTCGTCACTCCGCTCGCCTACGAGGCGATGCACCAGCTGCGGACGACGCCCGTGACGATCCAGACGCCAGTCACTCAGACGACCGGTGTGCACCTCGTGCGGCCCCGCCCGCTAGTGGTGCCGATCTTGCGCGCCGGCCACGGCATGCTCGAGGGGATGATGCGCCTCATGCCCACGGCCGAGGTCGGCTTCCTCGGCATGGTGCGCGATGACGACTCGCTCATCGCATCGACATACGCCGACCGGATCCCGCACGACCTCGATGGTCGACAGGTCTTCGTCCTCGACCCCATGCTCGCGACCGGCGGCACGCTAGTGACCGCGATAGACCTCCTGCTCGAACGCGGTGCGAGCGACGTGACCGCCATCGCACTTCTCGCGGCGCCCGAGGGTCTGCGGCATGTCGAGGAGTCCTATGCGGGCAAGCCGGTCGACGTCACCGTCGTCACCGCCGGACTCGACCTGCGCCTGAACGAGAAGGGCTACATCGTGCCCGGTCTCGGCGATGCCGGCGACCGCCTCTACGGCGTGGTGTAACTACCTCTTCGGCTCCAGCATTCGGAACTCGAAGTAGCTGCTCCAGGGCCTGTTCTCGCCGGTGGGTTCGTAGAAGTCCACACCCGACTCGGACCGCTCCCAGTCGGAGATTCCGGCCGGGAGAGGGAAGCCCTCGGCGAGCATCCGGGGGTAGACGTTGAGGAAGGCGTCGGCGAGCCCGACGAGCATCTGGCACTCCAGCGAGCCACCGCCGGTCACTCGCCAGGCGCCTTGTTGAGCGAGGACAAGGGTAAGCGTTTCCCCGTCGTCGGTGCCACGGACCGCGTAGGGGAAGCGACCCCCTGTGAAGTCCGCCTTGCCCTCGATCGTCCATGCGCCACCGTCACGCCTCGCGTAGCAATTCTGATCCTTGACCGACGACATGATGAGAGGCCCCTTGTCCCGGCTCGTTATGGCGCCATCCTTGACCGTGAAAACGACACGTCCGGTGTCAAAGCTCAAGACCTGGCCCCCGTCGACGGTGTTCTCGAACTTCATGCGAAAGGCGTACTTCTCGACAAGGCAGCGCGGCTTCTTGCCCGACTTGATCAGGCGTGCCGCCGTAGCCGCTGAAGTGATGTCCTCGGACACCTGGCTATCGCTCACCGCATCACTTCCGAGCAGCATGAGTGTCATCGCAGACTTGAAGAAGCAATCAACCTTCTCCTGGGTCATCCGACATGGGACGAGGTTGTAGAGCTTGTATGACTCAAGTGCGACAGCACGCGCCTTGTCGATGAGACCTTGGGAGACCTCGTCATCCAGGCCCAGAAGTGCCGCTGCCTTAGCGAGCCCCAGAAAGTCTGGAATTGAGGTCGCATTCCCGTCCACCGCACTCTCAACCCACTTCAGGGTGATCTTCTGGGCGGTGTCGATCGCCAGGTTGGCGACCTCTTCGTCACCCACGAGGCTCGCCAGCCTCCCCAATTCGAGGGCTAGTCCGATCTCCGCGGGTGGCTTGATGTCATGACTCTCAAAGCCCTCGCAGGCTGCGGCGGCACGGGCGGCGGCCAATCGAGCAACAACTGAACGTTGATCAGTGGTGGGCACCACTTCAGGATCAGGCTCGTACGGTGTCACGCTCTCGATGTAGTACAGGAGCAGCTCGCGTGTCGCATCGACGTCGCCAGCATCGATCGAGGCACGGACGTCGCTGATGAGATCCTGGTAGTCCTCGAGGGGATCCGCGCACGGGTCAGCGCCTGCGGTCAATTGCGTCGCCAGCGTCCGCGCCTTCACGAGTCCGGCCGGTCGCGTCTTCTTGCCGCGTCCGGGCGTGATACGTAAGGCAGCCGCACCCTGCAGGTCGAGCGTCAACTGGGCTGGCTGGGCACACGGATCGACGTAGGACCGGTCGACACGCGCCGCCTGGGCGGGAGCGGCCGCCACAAGGGTGGCCAACAGGATGGCGACGATGGGCAGAATGAGCCGCTTCATGGGACCTCCCTGGGTCGGCCCATGATGATCCTGCCCTTCGCCCGATGCAAGCCATATGAGCTATTTCCCATCGGGTGAGCGGGTGGCCCCAAGCGTTCGATCGAACTAGAGGGCCTTGAGTGAGCTCACGACCTTGGTGAGCGAATCCTTCGCATCACCGAAGAGCAGCGTCGTCTTGGGGTCGTAGAGCAATTCGTTCTCGATACCGGCGAAGCCCGGGCGCATTGAGCGCTTCAG
>JAULZJ010000233.1:0-2059 GCA_032117435.1 Candidatus Nanopelagicales bacterium
GACGCGCCTGCCGGTCGGGCCGATCGCGACGTAGGGCCGGCACCCCAATTCGGCGATAGGCCTTGCGGAGGCGTCGATGGCGCCCCACCATGTGCGCATGATTGCTACCAGGCTGAAGTCCCCCCTGCTCGCCCTCGCCGCATCGGCGGCACTCGTGCTGTCCGCCTGCGGTGGCGGCGGCTCAGGCTCCGGTCAGGCCCAGGCGTTCTGCGATCAGCTCGCCGCGGGCACGGATCCCTTCGAGGTCTTCCAGTCCATGCGCGATGACTACTCCGATCAGATCGCGTGGGCTGCCGACGCTAAGGAGTGGGCGAAGTCCACGTGCCCCGACCAGTTGGCGAGCAACGAGGTCCTGCGCAACATCATCTCCAATACCGGCGGCAATCCCGACTCCTGATCGATCTCGCCGTCGTTCTCCCGTCAGTGAGCGCCGTAGGCGCGGATGACCTCAGCGACGACCACTGAGTACTCCGCGTACCACTCCGCGCGGCCACGGTGCTGCGCCTCGAGGTGCTCCGCCACGGCCTTCCATGCGCGCGCACTCCCGTCGTCAGCCCAGTAGGACACGGTGATGCCCCGGTGGGTGGCCGGATCGCGCACCGACTCGATGCCCAGGTATCCGGGCTGCTCCGCGGCCAGCACCTCCATCGCCTGGGCCATCGCCGCATACCCGTCGGGCCCGACGACGAGCCCGGTGACCGGATCGGTACGGCGTACCGACGTGAAGATGACGGCCACGGGGACTTCGGGCATCACTCGACGCTGAAGTTGGGCATCTTGCGCGCGAGCCAGCCCGGCAGCCACCAATTGGCCCGGCCCAGAATCGACATCACGCTGGGCACGAGGACGAGGCGCACGATGAATGCATCGATGAGCACCGCCGAGGCCAGCGCGACACCGAAGAGCTTGATGGTGTCGTTGGGCACCGGCACGAAGGCCAGGAAGACCGAGCTCATGATGAGCGCCGCCGCCACGACGACCTTGCCGGAGCCGGCGAGACCGTGGCGCACCGCCTCGCGGTTGTCGCCCGTCATATGCCAACCCTCCTGCATGCGCGAGACGAGGAAGACCTCGTAGTCCATGGACAGGCCGAAGAGGATCGCGAAGACCATGATCGGCAGGAAGGGCAGGATCGGCCCCGTCGTCGCGACGCCGATGAGACTCGCTCCCCAGCCCCACTGGAAGACGGCCACGGTCACGCCGAGCGCGGCGGCGAAGCTCAGCAGACTCGTGATCGCCGCGGTGAGCGGGATGAGCAGCGACCGGAAGAGCAGGAAGAGCGCGACGAAACCCAGGCCGATGACGACGAGGAGGAAGAGCGGCAGCACGCTGATCAAGACATTGGTGAAGTCCTGGGTCACCGCCTGCGTGCCACCGACGTAGATCGCCGCTCCCGTCGGTGCAATCGCATCCGTGGTCGTCGTGCGCAGCCGCTTGAGCAGCTCATTGGTGGCCGGATCATCGGGCGCTGTCGTCGGCTGCACCAGCACGCTGGTGACGATGCCGCTCTCGCTGAAGGGGCTGTTCTTGCCGCCGATCGTGGCCGTCTTGTAGAGCGGCAGCATCTCCCGGTTGGGGATGGTCGATGCCACGCCCTCCGTCGCGGCCAACTCCTCGACCGCCTTGGTGAGCGCCGTGTCATCGAGGGGAAGCGGAAGGACGACAGCGACGAAGAAGGGGCCGTTGACACCCGGACCGAAGCCCTTGCTCATGAGGTCGTAGCCGATTCGCGCGGTGCTGCCCGGGGCTGCGCTGCCGTTGTCGGGGAAGCCCTGGCGGATGGAGAACGCCGGCACGGCGAGGAGTACGACGAGGCCCAGGGCGAGGAGCCCCGTGAGCCACGGAGCCTTCTGCAGCAGGATGAGGGCGGCGAGCATGACCACGAAGACCGTCGCGGCTGCCGCGATCGCCAGGCCGTAGAAGAAGGTCACTCCGAGCACGAAGAGGCCGAGCAGGGCGATGATCACGGTGCTGCCGGCGAAGAGCACCGCGCGGCCGGCAGTGCGCACCGCCGTGCGGATGGCCTCCTTCGGGTCCTTGCCGGCGAGGGTGTCCTGGC
>JAULZJ010000234.1:0-8467 GCA_032117435.1 Candidatus Nanopelagicales bacterium
GGCTCGTATCCAGGATCGAACGAGTAGCTCCATCATGCTGATCACACATGACCTCGGTGTCGTCGCGGGCGTCGCCGACCGGGTCGTGGTGATGTACTCGGGACGTCTCATCGAAGAAGGCGAGACGGACAACATCTTCTATGAAACCGCACATCCGTACACGCGAGGATTGCTCACTTCTCTGCCGCGGCTCGATGCTCGAGATCGATCTGCTCCCCTTTATCGGATTCAGGGCTTCCAGCCGTCTCCCGCGGAGCGTCCCAGCGGATGCTCATTCCACCCGCGATGCGACGTCGCCATCGTGGGCACGTGCGACATCGAGTTGCCCGCGCGCCATGAAGTCGGACCCGGCCACTTCGCACGATGTCACCTCGTTGCCTCCCCTGGGGAGTCCTCGTGAGCCCCGTGCTGGAAGTACGCGATCTGGTCAAGGAATATCCGGTGAGAAGTGGCATCCTTCGCCGTCAGACGGGGGCCATTCATGCCGTCAACGGGGTCTCGTTCGACCTGGAGCGTGGCCAGACTCTTGGTCTCGTGGGAGAGACCGGCTGCGGCAAGTCGACCCTGGGTCGCTGCGTGGTCAACCTCGTGACTCCGACATCGGGATCAGTCCTCCTCGACGGACAGGACCTCCACGCGATGTCAAAGCGGGATCTGCGTGCGGCCAGGCGGCGAATTCAGCTGGTCTTCCAGGATCCGTATGCCTCACTGGACCCACGGCAATCAGTCGAATCCATCGTCTTGGAGCCTCTGCAACTACATGGTCTTGCAGGCCGATCCGACTCGAAGCGAGCATCCGAACTCATCGACCTCGTGGGTCTTAGCCAGTCCGTCCTGAATCAATACCCTCATGAGCTGTCGGGAGGGCAGCGCCAGCGCGCGGGCATCGCCCGGGCGCTCGCGCTGGAACCCGAGGTCGTAGTCCTGGACGAGCCCGTCAGCGCGCTCGATGTCAGCGTCCAGGCCGGGGTGCTGAATCTGCTGGAGGAGCTACAACTTCGACTCAACCTCGCCTACCTGTTCATCGCCCACGACCTCGCCGTGGTCCGCCACGTGAGTCATGAGGTAGCGGTGATGTACCTGGGACGGATCGTGGAGATGGTCGATTCAGACACCCTCTACACATCACCCAAGCACCCCTACACGAAGGCGCTCATCTCGTCAGTTCCTGTGCCGGATCCCCGAATCGAGCGCACACGAAAACGCATCCTGCTCGAGGGAGACCTGCCGTCTCCGGACGCTATGCCCACAGGCTGTGCCTTTCGAAGCCGTTGCTGGAAGCAAACAGACATCTGTGCGACCAACCCAGCCCTGGTGGGCACGGGCGCGCACCTTGTCGCCTGCCATCATCCCGAACCGTCCTAGCGTGGAGTTGTCTCGAACATGTCGATCTCAAACCAGCGCCTGAGCCGCGCGCACACCGCCTCAGTAAGAGCTGTCCGTGGCCCGCTGGACCTGGAGGTCGTCCTTCGACAGGAGGAAGAGGGGCTCTCGCTGTGGGTGCTCCGAGGGGGCACGGGCGCCCCTGAGCCAAGTCCCTTTGGCCAGGCGACACTGGCAACGACACTCACGCCTGACGGCGCCTACATCCTCGAACTGGACGACACCACAGGTTCTGAGCTCGGTCACTTGCACGCTTTCCCGATCGGCGGCGGACCCGGGCGTGACCTCACCCCCGAGCGAGACACCTACACGATTCGCGGCATTGACTGCTCACTGGACAGCCGGAGTGTGCTCCTCGCAGGAGCCGACGAGTCGGGCTTCTTTGCGCTGTTGACGAGTATCGATGACTCAGAAGCAGGGCGCGTGATCTTCCACTCACCGCATGAAGCGTGGTCGGGCTTACTGTCGGCTGACACTTCGCTGGCGTCCATCGACACAACCGACCATAACCCGGGTCTTCGCCGATTCGCCGTGACCGTCGTTTCTACCGATACAGGCGAGGTCATCGCCACCCTTTCGGACGGTCCCAGCGGTCCGGTGCGCGCCGTGCGATTCGCTCAAGAGCATGGTGATCACCGGCTCTTGGCCTACTCGGAGTTGTCAGGGTTCGCGCGTCCGGTGGTGTGGGATCCGACATCGGGCGATCGAGTCGACATACCCCTGGCAGATCTCGTCGGTGATGTGATCCCTCTGGACTGGCACTCACCCACAGGAAAGGTCCTCCTCGTGCACGTGGAGCGAGGGGTGCATCGTCTCCTGGAGCACGACTTGTTCACCTCCACGACCACGACGATTCCTCACCCCCCTGGCGCCTACTTTGAACCCGATGTCGGATCCGAGTTTCCTCTCATATGGGCATCCCACTACACCCACGATGGAGCGCTGAGACTCGTCCGAAGCACATGGGATGAGCCCGTTCACATCCTTGAGACCCGCGACAGAGCCACCCTCTCGGCCCGCCTGCCCGCTGATGAAGTCCCCTCCGGGGCTACCTTCACCTCTCACGATGTCGTGAGCAGGGATGGGACGATCCTGCAGCTGTGGGTGGGACTGCCGGCGAATGCAGCTGCGGCTCGCGGCACGATTCTTGGCCTGCACGGTGGACCCAACCTCGTGACCGTGGATCGCTATGACCCCGTGGCGCAATCCTGGATCGACGATGGATGGATCTATGCGTCACTGAACTACCGCGGCAGTGTCACCTTCGGGCGCGACTTCCGCGAGAAATACTGGGGGCGCGTCGGGGAAGGCGAGATCGAGGACATCAGTGCAGCGGTTGACTGGCTCGAGGCTCAAGGCTTGGCGGCGGCCGGGTCCATCTTCATCACGGGTGAGTCGTACGGGGGCTTCCTGACACTTCTGGCACTCGGCAGGATCCCTGATCGTTTCGCGGGCGGCCTGGCTCACGTGGCTCAGGCAGATTGGGTCTCGGCCTATGCCGACATGAATCCTGCGCTCCAAGCGGCATGGCGCGGTTTCGTCGGCAGCGACCCCTCGGTCGATCTCGAGCCGTGGCGGCGTGCTTCGCCCATCGCGTACGTCACGTCTGTGCAGGCGCCCGCGTGGCTCAACCAGGGCATGTTCGACACTCGAACACCCCCTAGGCAAGCGCAACACTATGCCGATGCTCTGCGTGCCAGCGGTGGCGACGTCCTGCTTGACTGGTTTCCCAGTGGGCACATGCCGATGGGTCTCGTCAGTATGCGGAGGGACTACCTCCGGATGACCCAACTCACGGATCGCGCGCTAAACGGCGAAAGATGGGACCAGGCTCCTCCCTTCACTCCCTGACGTCATTCACGGGCGCGTTCGTATCTCGTCGGAGCTGCCAGGGTATCGCCGCAATTGCGTGCGGTCGTGCATCCGAACTTTCACTAGGGAATGTTGCCGCAGTACGCGATTGGGGACACGCCTTGGACTACGTACTGGCTATGCGATTGATGCTGGATGCAGACACTCCAGCGGACTACGTAGTATCGACAGGCGTCGGTCGAAGCATCAAGGATCTGGTAGACGCTTTCGCAGAATCAGCGGGACTCAGTAGCGATAGATCGTGGCTGGCCTACGACCACTTGGCAGCGCGACCTGCGGATATCCCCGCACTGATCGGCGACTCAAGTCGGATTTGTCTCGACCTCGGATTGCAGCCATCCATCACATTTCAGCAACTGGTGAATGAGATGCTCAGCCACGATCTTGCTCGGCTCCGAGGCCAACCCGAGAAGATTGGAGATTTCCAGATGTTGGAGAATCTCTGATCCAGCACATCCATTGGCTGTGGGGGCAGCCGAACTGAGAATCACTGAGTTCCACTGAGCACTACTGAGAGTCACTGACTTCCGCTAGGCTCAAGACCACAATTCCATCTCGGCTTAGGGCACTTTTCGGGATCTTCGAGTCCCGTCACTCACCCCAGGGATTCAGGCCTCTAAAGGGGCCGGCTCACGCGCGAGCGACAGAGAAGGCCGGGACTCCCAACGCGGTTCCTCCCAGGCCTGCTTGCTGCCCCACATGCGGACGGCCCACGGCTGGCTTCACGCCGGTCAACACCCGCGACGAGTCTGACCGTTTCCCAAGCGTGCGCCTATGTCACTTCCGGCCATCTGGGCGCATGCTGGAAGTGCCCCGGACATTGAGGCATGACTGAGGAGGTCAGCATGATGTGGAACGACACAGGGATGTGGGGCTGGGGTGTCGGCTGGGTGATGGGCGGCACGATGCTCGTCCTGACCCTGCTCACCATCGGCCTCGTTATCTGGGCGCTCGTGGCCCTCACGCGCACACCGGCGACTCCGCGCACGCTGGAAGCGCCTCGCACGGTGCTGGATCGACGCTTGGCCACGGGCGAAATCTCCGAGGACGAGTACGTCTCTGCGCGTCGACTCATCGACGCGCACCCTGTCACTCCGACTGTTTAGACGAACGGTCGTCGGGTGAAGCGAGTGGCAATACGTACTGAACGGGCGCGGTGCCAGGAATCCTTCATGATTCGTGGGGCTCCACGTGAAGGATCGGCCCGAGTCCTGCGGTCAGGGTCGTGATTTCCATGGAGCACTTCGACGTGGTTGTCCTCGGGGCCGGATCGGCCGGTGAGGTGATCGCCGCGCAACTCGCCTCAGTCGGCCGGACGGTCGCGGTAGTCGAGGGACTGCGTGTCGGCGGAGAGTGCCCTTACGTCGCGTGCATGCCCAGCAAGGCCATGCTGCGCAGCGCCCGACTGCAGCACGAGGCCTCTGTGACCCAGGACTCCGAGGGTGCGGGCACGACATCTCCTCCCTCTAACGACGATGCGGCATTCCTCCGGGCCGTGCACCGCAGGGAAGAGATCACCGAGCGCCGCGACGACCAGGGCGCGTCAGCGGAGTTGCAGGCGAGCGGTGTCGAGTTGGTGCGCGGCCGAGGCCGCATCCTTGGACCAGGTGTCGTGACCGTGGACTCGCGCGAGCTCGGGTGCACGGATCTCGTGATCGCTACGGGATCGCAGCCCGTCATGCCGGGGATCCCCGGCCTCGCCGATGCGCCGACGTGGACCAGTGATGAAGCCCTGTCGGCGATGTCTCGTCCGCGATCCGTCCTGATCATGGGTGGCGGGCCAGTCGGATGCGAGCTCGCGCAGATCTTCGCCCGCTTCGGCACGACCACCATCCTCGTGGAGGCAGGACCGCAACTGGCCGGGCGTGAACAGGCGCAGGTGGCTGAGCGACTCGCCCAGGTGCTCGAAGGTGACGGCATCGACGTACGCCTCGACACGAAGGTCCTCGGTGTCGAGACATCCAACGGTGGAGCCCGCGCGAGCCTCTCAGCCGGCATGCCCGTCGAGGTGGAGCGCATCATCATCGCCGTAGGAAGGCATCCCACGACCGAGTCTCTCGGGCTAGAGGCTCTCGGCATCGCCCCCAACGATGCTGGCGCAGTCTCGATCGATGACCACTGCCGCGTCGTTGGTCACCAACACGTCTGGGCTGCTGGGGACGTCACCGGAATCGCCCCCTTCACGCACACCGCCAATTACCAGGCGCGCATCGTCGTGGCCAACCTGCTGGGTGAGGATCGCGTGACCAACTACACCGCGATTCCACGCGCTATTTATACCGATCCCCCGGTCGCCAGCGTCGGACGGAGCGCAGGGCCCGGCTCCTCCGACGCCGGGCTCGTCACGACCATGACGGACCTCGACCAGACCGCTCGTGCAGCGCTCGATGGCCACTCTCACGGGATCCTGGTGCTCACGGCGGACCCGGCGAGCGGGGTGCTCGTCGGTGCCGCTGCCATCGGCCCCAAGGCCGATGAGTGGCTCGCCGAGGCGACGCTGGCGATCCGGTGCGCCATTCCGCTCACTGTCCTGACCGACGTCGTCCATGCCTTCCCCACCTATGGCGAGGCATTCGAACCGGCTCTGCGGGATCTCAGCGATCAGATGGACTGAGCCTCACTGACTTCGACCACCACAGGTCTGACCGCCAGCCATACAGGAGTTGGCCGTCACGCTATCGATAAAGAGGCTTCCACTGGTGAAGCTCGTGGGGGTGGTGTGACGCTGCCAGCCAGGTCCCGTCTCCACTGGATCGTGGAGGCGCTTGTCGCGTATCGCCGTGAACTTCAGGGTGCGCGTGGCCGCCACGTAGCGGGGGTTGGTCAGCGTGACGACCATCGACCCTGGCGCCAGCCCCGGCCGCGCGAAGGTGAGCACGGCGTTGGGGGGATCCCCAGCGAACCAATCGTCCCAGTTGGCGACGAACGACTGCGGGCTGATGAGGAGCGCGTCGCGGAATGGGCGGTCCGAGAACTGGGTCACTGGATCGATGCCGGTCAGCGTGAGCGTGAATCGCTCATCCACCTTGCGGCTCGGGAGTTGCTTGGTCTTCCCCTCCTGGGACTGGACGGTGAAGAGGAATACCTCGGTCGGCGCGGCCTGCCCGTCCGCTGCCGCACTCCCACTAGCCGCAAGACCAGAGCCGAGAACGCCCAAGAAAACGGCTCCTGCAGCCAGGCGCGCAGTCTGGCTTCTCCATGGGGTGATCATGCGGTCACCGTAGCGACGCATGGCTACTGATGCGTGCTCACCGAAGGAATTCGGCCCACCCGGCTAGGCGCGGCTACCGACAGCGGCCCGACTTATCGGCCTCCACTCTTGGGCCGATCTACTCACGGGCACCGCCCCGTGGCTCACCACGCTGATCGTGGCTCGCCAGTCAGGGCCACAGCGCGCGACGCAGGGCGGCATGTCGCTCGGACACGATGCGCTGCGACAGCGGTGCCGCGGCGGCGAAGAACTCACTGCCGTGGTACGCGCCCGGATAAACGTGAAGTTCACAGGGCACGCCAGCCGCCAAGAGCCGCTGCGCGAGAGCAATCGTCTCGTCCCGGAAGAGGTCGACCGTGCCGACATCCATGAACACAGGCGGCAGGCCGCTGAGATCCTCGGCTCGGGCAGGCGCGGCGTACTGGTCGACGTCGCTGTCACCCAGGTACCACTCCCAGGCCTCGACATTCGTGGCACGGTCCCAGACGCCGACGTCAAGCACCTCGTGAGACGACGCCGTGGAATTCGCCTCATCGATCATCGGATAGATCGCAGCGACGAACGTCGGACGGGCAGCACCGCGATCCCGGATGAGAAGCGACGTGCCGAGAGCTAGCCCTCCGCCGGCACTCTCTCCATAGAGGGCGATCCGATCAGGATCGATGCGCAGATCGCTCGCATTGGCCGTCACCCACGTCCACGCCGCGTAGCAGTCCTCGACGGGTGCAGGATGGGAATTCTCCGGAGCGAGCCGGTAGTCGATCGAGATGACCACGGCGCCCAGGGACTCGCATAGGGCTGACGCAGTGAAGTCCTCCCCTTCAACGGTCCCCATGATCATGCCGCCGCCATGGATCATGACGATTCCCGGGCGATCGGATGCTGACTCCGTCGGCTCGTAGATGCGCACGCGCAGGTCCGGATTGTCGGCAGGACCGGCCACGATGCGGTCCTCGATCCGGACCCTGGGATTCTCGGGTAGGGGCTCCGCAGCCAGGACTGCCTCGAGAGTCGCTCGACGAGTGTCGAGGTCAGGAATCGCTCCGAATCCGCCCGGCACGAATTCGAGAAAGGCGACCAGGCCGGCTTCGGACTCAGGGTCGATTGCGTGGCGTCCGCTCATGGTGTCTCCAAACGTGGAGTAGGCAACGTATCCGAATTGTAGGTCTTGGGACGCCTGCTGGAGGGCGAGATCGCCAGGGGGAAACTCCCGGGTGCACACTGAAGGTGTGACGGCCGACACCCGGGAGGTGCTGCTCAATAAGCAGCGTGACATCCAGGCACGGATGGACGACCTCACGGCTGCGCCGGACTCCACCGGTGGCATCTCATTCGGCAAGCGCGTGGGTGATGGCACGAGCATCGCGGTCGAGCGCATCACCCAGGTAGCAGCGCATGAGCAGCTCCTCCTCCAGGCCGAGGAGGTCGAGCGAGCCCTCGCCAAGCTAGATGAGGGCACCTACGGCGAGTGCGACGCGTGCGGTGCCGTGATCCCCGAGGGGCGCCTTGAGATCCACCCGTGGGCCGTACTCTGCGTGCCGTGCGCAAGCGGCGAGTGATCAGCCCTCGAGATCGGCGGCCAGGCGCATCCACTCGTCCTCGAACTCGGACTTGCGCCGCTGCGTGTCTTGCAGTTGTCGATTGAGGTCCGACAATCGCGAGTGGTCCGTCGCGGCTTCCGCCATCTGGTCATGCAGGCTCCGCTCCGCCTCGTCGAGCTTGGCGATCGCTCGCTCGAGCTTGGCCATCTCCTTGGTGATCGCCCGCTGATCCAGTCGCTGCTGCTTCGCGGTCACCTTGGGCGCCGCCTGAGAGGACGGGGACACGAGTGCCGGTCGTGAGCGCACGCGCTCCAGATACTCCTCCACTCCACCCGTCAGGTGCGTGAAGCGCCCATCGCCGAGGAGTGCGTAGAAGTCGTCGCATACGCGCTCGAGGAAGTAGCGGTCGTGCGAGATGACTATGAGCGTGCCGGCGAATCCGTCGAGCAGGTCCTCGAGC
>JAULZJ010000235.1:0-10904 GCA_032117435.1 Candidatus Nanopelagicales bacterium
GGGCCGCACCGGCGCGACACCCGGCGTCGGCGCCGCGATGCCCCACCAGGTCGCGGGATCGGCGCGAGGGGCGAGTGGGGCGCCGTTGTCGTCACGGGCTTCGGCGAGGAGCGCGATCCGGTCGATCGCGGCCTGCCGCAGGGAGGCCGGCATGGCGGGATCCTGGGCGACGGTGCGCAGGCGTGCCACCATGCCATCGAGGGTAAGCGGACGCGGCGGCCTGCCGGGTCTATGGACCGGTTCGACGCCGAGGTCCTCGACGAAGCGGCTGGGATGCTCGGCATCGGATTCCACCGCCGCCACCGTCAGGGCTGCGCGCGCGCGAGAGACAGCCAGCGCGAAGAGACGCCGCTCCTGCGCCATCCGCTCAGCCGCTGCGGTGCGCAGCGCTGTCGCCACATCGCTCCCGTCGTGGCCGGTGACGATCGCCTCCCACTCGTGGATGCGCAGTGCCGACGATGAGCCGAGCATGGGGGGCCACTCGCCCTCCTGTGCACCGACGATGATGACGTGCTCCCAGGAGCGGCCCACGGTCATGTGGGGAGTCATCAGGGCGACCGACGGGGTCGCGGGAGTAGAGGCGGTCACCCGCTCCGCTGCGACGCGCTGGCCGCGCAGGGCTGCAAGCAACCCGCGGATGCCCACGACTCCCGCGTAGCGATCGCTCAGGCGCTCGGCGGTCGCGAAGAGGGCGAGCACCGCGTCGAGGTCATGACCGCTGGAGAGGTGGCCGCCCAGGGCAGCACGGCGCAGGCGATCAGGCCACGCCCAGCCCTCCGGGTCGGGGGGTGCGTCGATCCACGCCTGCCAGAGCACCTCGGCGGGAGCCGCGTGACCCTCGGCCAGCTCGCGCACCCCGGCGAGCATCCGCCCCAGGACCAGAACGCGATCACGGGCCTCCATCGCTGCGCCCGCGATGTCGGGCGGGTGATCGCTGCCTCGAATGGACCCCGCGAGGAGTTCGCGCACCAGATGAGTGCCCGGGGGCGCAGGCTCACCGGGATACTGCGCGCGGTGGTGCTCGCGCAGGGTGCGCGCGAGCCTGCGCAGCTCGGATGGGTCGAGCGCCAGCAGCGGACCCGTAACCAGGTCGATCGCCTCCCGGTCGGAGAGGTCATCCGGCGCGATCGCCGCGGAGATCGCTGCCAGGAGTGTCGCGACGGCGGGTTCCTCCTGCAGCGGGATATCGGTGGTGGCCACCGAGACCGGCACCCCGGCTACGACCAGTGCACGGCGAAGGCTCTCGAGATGAGCGGTGGAGCGCGCGATGACACCGATGCCGTCCCATGGGACGCCACCGCTCACATGGAGTCGACGCACGTCGTCGGCGACCCACGCGGCGAGATCGCCCCAGGAGTCGTGCGTGAGCACCGAGACGGTGCCCCCGGTGACATCTGCCGGCGCCGTGGGCTCGCGGTACGCGTGCAGTTCTGCGATCGGCAAACCCGGCAGCGCCGGCTGGCGCCGGACGGCTGAGTACGCCGTACGGAGGTCACCGCCACCCCTGTGGATCTGGTCGAGCACGACGATGCGTGCACCCGCCTCTTCGATGAGGCGCAGGGCGCCCAGGCGCTCGCCCCCTCGGAAGCCGAAGGCGGCCACGTCGGGATCCGCGGCCACGATCGTCGTCGTGGTCGGCGTCGTGAGCGCCTGGAGCAACCGACGCTGCAGCGTGCCGGCCTCCTGGAAGTCATCCACCCAGATGTGGCTCAACTCGCCGCGCCACCCCTGCGCCGCGTCTATCGCCAGCTCCAGCAGTCGGGAGTAGTCGACCACGCCTTCCAGTGCCATGACCTCCGCGTCGATCTCGGCGAGTAGCCCGAGGACCTCCCAGGTCTGCACCCCCGCATCGCGGCCCATCGCCGCCAACCCGCTGGGATCGACACCGAGCTCGCGCGCCCGAGCGAGCAAGGCGCGCAGATCATTGGCGAAGCCCAGTGTCGCCGTCGCCGCCATGAGGTCTGCAGGCCAGGGCAGATCGCCGTCGGCGATGGCACCGCGCAGCAGGTCGCGAATGCGCGCGTCCTCCTCCGCGCCTGACAGCAGGCGCGGCATCACGTCATCAGGGCCCGGACCGGTGGTGCGGCGGACCAGTGCATAGGCGAGACCGTGGAACGTCGTGACCGTAGGCAGCGCTCCCGCCGCCATGCGTCGCGCGAGCGCTCCACGCATGCGCACAACCGCGTCGCGATCGCGCGCGATGACGAGCATCCGCGTGACGGGCGCCTCCGCCGCGCGTGCGATGACGGACTCGACGAGGGCCGTGGTGGCGCCGGTGCCCGGGGACCCCAGGGCGACGCACGTACCCGGTCCCCGCCAGTCGACGATGCTGCGCTGAGCCGGGTCGAGATTCAGAGTGGGGGCAGGGGTCGGCGGCGAGTGATGGAGGACCGGGCCGAGCACGACCCCATCCCATCAGTTGCCCCTGACATTCGGTCCGGGTTGCCCCGCCGGACACGGGCCAGCCGGCCCCGGGAGCCGCCGGATGGGACGATCAGGGGGTGACCGACGTGGGCGCACGCGCCGGGGACGCCCCAGCGGTGGATCCCGGAGGAGAGCCTGCGCCCCAGCAGACCGTGGCGATTCCCCGGCCGGCGAGCCCATCCACCCCGCAGTCCACCGTCGTCATTGAGGACGGGGTCATCCCCCGACGACTGCGCCGCCCCCTCGATCTCGCGCGATTCCTCGTCGCACTTGCGGCGACCGCCGCCACGGTGTTCGTCGCCTACTTCGCCACCGGTACGACCGAAGGCATCGAGGAGGATCTCTCCGGCGGGGCGGCCCTCCTGCCGTCGATCGTCCTCCTCGCTATCAACATCATCGGCGGTATCGGCCTCATCGGACTGCCTATCGCCGCCGCCGTCAACCTCGTCATCAGGCGCAGGGTGCGCCAGCTCTTCGATGCACTCGTGGGACTTCTCCTCACCGTGACGCTGCTCACCCTGGCGTCGTTCCTCGTCGAGACCTACGGAAGCGCCCGACTGGTGATTGCGCTTGCGGGCTCCATCGGGGGAAACACTTCGGTGACGGCGCCGATCATCGGCGGCCTCGTCACCTTCGTCACAGTCGCCCGCCTGATGAGCCGTCGCCCATGGGACGTGCTCACCGTGCTCGTCGTCGGATCCCTCGCCACGGTGGCCATGCTGAGCGGTACGGCGACGGTGACCGGGCTGCTCATCTCCTTCTTCGCCGGCTGGGCCCTCGGCCTGCTGACCCGTTACGCGCTCGGCACCCCGACGACACGACCATCGGGCTCCGAGGTCGCGGAGACGATGGCGACCGGCGGCTACCCGCTCACCGTGCTGCGCGCCTCGCGCCAGACAGCCATCGGTCGCCGCTATGTCGCCACGACCAGGAGCGGGGAGTCCCTCGAAGTCGTGGTCCTCGACCGCGACCTCGAAGGCGCCGGCCTCGCGAGCGCGGCCTGGAAGTCCCTGCGACTGCGGGACGAGTCCGGACGGGGAGCCTTCAACATGCGTCGCGAGCTCGATCACGCGGCACTGATGGCATACGCCGCCCAGGCTGCGCACGCGCCCGTTCCCCGGCTCCTGCTCACGAGCGAGGTCGGCGCGGACTCCGCCTTGCTGGCCTATGAGTACACCGTCGCCACGCGCTTCAGCGACCTGGATGCGGAGCAGATCACCGACGATGATCTCGAGCAGGCCTGGCGCGCCATGCGCACGCTGCATGAGAAGGAGATCGCCCACCGCAGCCTGACCGCAGACAACATCGTGCGCGACCGCGAGGGCAAGATCTGGCTCGTCGGCGAATCCAGCGGCACTGTCGCTGCCGGCGACGTCGCGCAGCGCATCGATGTCGCCGAACTCCTGTGCACGCTTGCGCTCCTCGTGGGGGCCGACCGGGCGATTCGATCGGGTCGCCGTGTCCTCGGCGTACCAGAGCTCGCGCGCGCACTTCCCGTCCTGCAGCCCGTGGCGCTGACTCCCTCCACCCGTAAGGCGATGCGCAAGCGACGCGACCTGATGGTGCATCTGCGCGATGCTCTCGTCGAGATCCGCCCCGACGGCGAGGTCGAGCAGATCAACGTCGAGCGGATCAAGCCGCGCACGCTCATCATGATCGTCGTCGGCACCATTGCCGCCTACGTCCTGCTCTCGCAGCTCGCCCAGGTCGATCTCGGCGAGCTGCTCACCTCGGCTTCCCTCGAGTGGCTCGCCGTCGCCGTCGTCGCCGCCCTGGTGACCTACGTCGGCGCAGCATGGTCGCTCTCTGGATTCGTCCCCGAGCGCATCCCGCTGCACCGCACGATGCTCGCCCAGGTCGCCGGCGACTTCGCCACCCTCGTATCGCCACCGACCCTGGGCTCGGTGGCGATCAATATGCGCTTCCTCACCAAGGCGGGACTGCATCCTGCCCTCGCGGGCGCGAGTGTCGGCGTATCGCAGGTGGCCGCCTTCGTCGTGCACCTGCTCCTGCTGCTGGGCTTCGGCATTGCGGCGGGCACCCAGGCCGACTTCACCTTCGATCCACCCGCGTGGGCGGTGATTGTCGTCATCGCCGTGGTCATCCTCTTCCTCGCCGCCTTCGCGGTGGCTCCTCTGCGCCGCTACGTCTTCGGTCGCGTCCGCCCGCTCCTGCGCGAGGTGATCCCCAGGCTCGTGACGGTCGCGCAGCGGCCGATGAAACTGGTCGAGGGCATCGGCGGCATCGTGCTTCTCAACCTCGCCTACATCGTCGTGCTCATCGCTTGCGTGCGCGCCTTCGACGGTGACCTCAACGTCGCTGCCATCGCGTTCGTCTACCTCGCAGGTGCGACCATCGGCCAAGCCGCTCCCACGCCCGGTGGTCTCGGAGCCGTCGAGGCGGCCCTTGCGGCCGGCCTCACCGCAGCCGGCCTGCCCGGTGGCATCGCCGTCTCCTCCG
This sequence comes from Candidatus Nanopelagicales bacterium, assembly GCA_032117435.1. GTDB lineage: Bacteria > Actinomycetota > Actinomycetes > S36-B12 > S36-B12 > Mxb001. The sequence goes on from JAULZJ010000235.1 coordinate 4,885, forward strand.
TACTGCTCTTCCGCCTCATCACCTTCTGGATTCCCACGATTCCGGGTTATGCGGCCTTCAATTGGTTGACCAAGAAGGGCTATCTGTAGGGTCGCCCCATGAGCGAAGTGAGCATCACGCCCCTGGTCGACGGTCCCCTTGAGGTTTCGGGCGCGTGTCGCGTCAACGCCTCCGACGGCACGGAGATCCGCAGCGCGGACAAGGTCTACCTGTGCCGCTGCGGAGCATCCGAGAAGAAGCCCTTCTGCGACGGCTCGCACAAGAAGGTCGGCTTCGTCTCCAACGTCGAGGCCTGACCGCCGTCACATCCAGGCGGCCACGGCCAGTGTGAGCAGTGGCGCGATCACTAGGGCGGGCAAGAGATCGGCCACGGCAATCCTGCTCACCTTCAACAGGCGCAGCGACAGGCCGAGCAGGATGACTCCACCTATTGCCGTGATGGACGCGATCGCCGATGTCGCCAGGACCTGGCCCACGAGCACTCCCAGCAGCGTGAATACTCCCTGCACGATGCCCACCGACACGGCGGACAGCGCGACTCCCCAGCCGAGCGACGCCGCGAACACGACAGACGCGAAGCCGTCGATGACGGACTTGAGCGCAAGCTGATCGATGCCGCGGCCTAGGCCGTCGGACACGGAACCCAGGATGGCCAAGGGGCCGATGCAGAAGAGCAGGGATGCATCGACGAAGCCCTCGATGAACCGCGCCCGCCCCTCGTCACCGGATTTCCTGCTCACCTTGCCTTGGACCCAGCCGCCGAAGGCCTCGACCCGCTCCTCGAGTCGAAGCAGCGAGCCGATGACTCCGCCCACGACCACCGAGGCGAGCACGATGAGCAGTGGACCGGCCGAACCGACCTCGGCGATCCAGGTCTCGTCGAAGATGTCGGCGATGTTGAGGGCTGCGACGACCAGGGTGACCAGGCCGAGGGCCTGCATGATGAGCTCGCGCGTGCGCTCAGGAAGTCGATTGCCGACAAGCACTCCGAGTGCCGCACCCACGACGATCGCCGCCATATTGAGCAGCGTCCCCAGCCCGATCACTCGGGCAGCCTAGGGGGCCTCCCCCCAGTGTCCGAATCGCCTCAGCTTGCCACGATATATCTAGTCGATATATCGTGGCACCATGGTACGCCGCCGCAGCGATGTTCTGGAGTTCGCCATCCTCGGACTCCTCCTTGAATCGCCCCTGCACGGCTACGAGCTGCGCAAGCGCCTCACCGGCGTCCTCGGGCCGTTCCGCGCCATCTCCTACGGCTCCCTCTACCCCGCGCTCAAGGATCTCCAGGCCCGTGGGCTCATCGCCGAAAGCGCCCCCAAGCCCATGCCGACGGTCACGACCAAGCGGGCCCGCATCGTCTACGAGGCGACCTCCGCCGGCACGGAGCGCTTCGCGGCTCTCGTCGCCAATCCCGGACCCGACGCGTGGGAAGACGAGAAGTTCGCCGCCCACCTGGCTTTCTTCACGAGTACGCCGAGTGAGATCCGCCTGCGCATCCTCGAAGGACGGCGTGCACGCCTTCAGGAGCGCATGGCGCTCCTGCGAGAGTCCTTCCGACACACCTCCCAGCGCCTCGACCCCTATGCGACACGACTCCAGGAGCACGGACTCGACAGTGTCGCGAGCGAAGTCCGCTGGCTCGACGAGCTCATCGAGGCGGAGCGCAACCTCTGAACCTCAGCACCACCCAGCCACGGAAGGAATGTCATGGGATCTATTCGCGTCGCCATCATCGGCGTCGGAAACTGCGCCTCATCCCTCGTGCAGGGCGTCCACTACTACCGTGATGCCGCCCCCGACCAAGCCATCCCTGGCTTGATGCACGTGCAGTTCGGCGGCTATCACGTGCGCGACGTTGAGTTCGTGGCCGCGTTCGACGTCGATGCCAAGAAGGTGGGTCGGGATCTCGCCGAGGCCATCACCGCCAGCGAAAACAACACCATCACGATCTGCGATGTACCTCCACTTGGCGTCATCGTCCAGCGAGGCCCTACGCACGATGGCCTAGGCAAGTACTACCGCGAGACGATCACCGAGTCCGACACCGATCCGGTCGATGTCACAGCAGCCCTACGTGATGCCAACGTTGACGTCGTCGTCTGCTACCTGCCCGTGGGTTCCGAGCAGGCTGCCAAGTTCTACGCCCAGTGCGCCATCGACGCCGGCTGTGCATTCGTCAACGCACTACCGGTCTTCATCGCCGGCACCCATGAGTGGGCCCAGAAGTTCGCCGCTGCTGGCCTGCCCATCGTGGGAGATGACATCAAGTCGCAGGTGGGCGCCACCATCACCCACCGTGTCCTCACCAAACTATTCGAGGACCGCGGAGTGGAGGTGCAGCGCACCTACCAGCTCAACGTGGGCGGAAACATGGACTTCATGAATATGCTCGAGCGCGATCGCCTGGAGTCGAAGAAGATCTCCAAGACACAGGCGGTGACCTCCCAGATCGACCGCCCCATTGAGAGTCGAAACGTCCACATCGGCCCCAGCGACTATGTCGCCTGGCTCGACGACCGCAAGTGGGCCTTCGTCCGCATCGAGGGCAAGGCCTTCGGAGACGTGCCGCTCAGCCTGGAGTACAAGCTCGAGGTCTGGGACTCCCCCAACTCCGCGGGCGTCATCATCGACGCGGTCCGCGCCGCCAAGATCGGCCTCGATCGTGGGATAGGCGGTCCCTTGCTCTCGGCATCCTCGTACTTCATGAAGTCACCGCCCGAGCAGTACAGCGACGACGTGTGCCGTCAGCGCGTGGAGGACTTCATCGCCGGTCGCATCGAGCGCTGAGGAGCAGCCTCGATCAGTAGTACGGCGTATCGGGGTCGACCTGCAGGGACCAGGCATTGATGCCGCCACCGACGTGCACGGCGTCGGCGAATCCGGCGCCGTGCAGCACGGCGAGCACCTCGGCGGAGCGGCCTCCGACCTTGCAGTGCAGCACGATCGGCTTGTCATGCGGCAGCTTCTCCAGGGCGGAACCGTCGAGGAAATCACCCTTGGGGATGAACTCCGCGCCGTCGATCGTCGCGATCTCCCATTCGATCGGCTCGCGCACGTCGATGAGCATGAAGTCGCGCTCGCCACGCTCGCGCTCCTCGAGCATCTGCTTGAGGTCGTGCACGCTGATGGTGCTGTCGCGCGCAGCCTCGGCGGCCTCATCGGAGATCGTGCCGCAGAAGGCGTCGTAGTCGATGAGCTCGGTGACGGAGGCGTTGGGCCCGCAGACGGCGCAATTCGGGTCCTTGCGGATCCGCACCTCGCGGTAGTCCATCTCCAGGGCGTCGTAGACCTTGAGCCGGCCGAGCAGCGGGTCGCCGATGCCGGTGAGGAGCTTGATCGCCTCGGTGACCTGAATCGAGCCGATGCTGGCGCACAGCACGCCGAGCACGCCGCCCTCGGCGCACGAGGGCACCATGCCGGGCGGCGGGGGCTCGGGATAGAGGCAGCGATAGCAGGGACCGTGCTCGGCCCAGAACAGGCTTGCCTGGCCGTCGAAGCGGTAGATCGAACCCCAGACGTAGGGCTTGCCCAGCAGCACGCAGGCATCGTTGACGAGGTAGCGCGTGGCGAAGTTGTCGGTGCCGTCGACGATGAGGTCGTACTGGGCGAAGAGCGGCATGACGTTGCTTGAGTCGAGCCGCTCGTCGTGGACGATCACGTCGACGTAGGGATTGATCTCCTTGATGGCATCGCGGGCACTCTCGGCCTTGGGCCGCCCGATGTCGCTCTGCCCGTGGATGATCTGGCGCTGCAGATTGGACTCGTCGACGGTGTCGAACTCCACGATGCCGAGGGTTCCCACGCCAGCAGCAGCGAGATACATCAACGCTGGGCTGCCAAGTCCGCCTGCCCCGATGCACAGCACTCGCGCGTTCTTGAGGCGCTTCTGGCCGACCATGCCCACATCGGGAATGATCAGGTGGCGGCTGTAGCGGCGGACCTCGTCGACGGAGAGGCTGTCGGCGGGTTCCACGAGCGGCGGCAGTGACATCGGGTTCCTCCTTGGCTGGGCACCGTCGTCAACGCCGACCGCACCCCGGATCTTCCCCTCCATCATGGCGGCTCTCGGCCCGCCGCGCTCCCCCGGCCCTCGCCCCGGCCGCGCCCGCCATCGACCACATGGCTGCTCAAGGCGCCAGCCGTCGACCACGTGGCGGCCATTCGGTCGACGGCGTTGGGACGACAGGTACACCCACAGTGTGGACGTCCCGTCGCGCTCCCCCAGCCGTCGCGCGCGGGTGCCTCGCGGGACACTGGCGCCATGGGACGTCCCGTCATCGGCCTGTCGACCTACGTCGAAGCCGCGCGCTGGGGCGCCTGGGACGTGCCTGCCGCCCTGCTCCACACCTGGTACGTCGACGCGGTGCAGGCGGCTGGTGGTCGCGTCGTGCTCCTGCCCCCGGACACGACCGACGATGACGTCCTGGATCGAATCGATGGCCTCATCCTCATCGGCGGAGCCGATGTCGGACCGGCGAACTACGGCGCGGAGCCCCATCCATCAGTCGACGTGCCGCGCGTCGAGCGCGATGCCAGCGAGCTGCTGCTCTGCCGGGGAGCCCGGGCGCGCGACCTGCCGCTCCTGGGGATCTGCCGCGGGATGCAGGTCATGGCGATCGCCCATGGCGGATCACTGATTCAAGACCTCCCCGACGCGGGCTACGGGCTTGTCCATCGCGAGGTGCCGGGCTCCTTCACCGAGCATGACGTGCGCTTCGCTCCCGGCTCGCGCATCGCCGACATCTATGGAGTGCCGACCCTGAGCACGAACTCGTCACACCATCAGGGCATCGCCGATCCCGGCTCCCTCGTGCCCACGGGGTGGACTCAGGATGGCCTCGTCGAGGTGCTCGAGGCTCCGGAGTCTCGCTTCGCCGTCGGCGTGCAGTGGCATCCCGAGCACCCTGACCGGCGAAACCTCGAATCACCCCTCTTCCGCGCACTCATTGCGGCAGCCTCCGACTAGCAGGCCTCGCGCAGGCCGTCCCTGCGACCCGCGCCCGAGCAAAGGAGTCCCCATGCAGGTCGATGTCCGTCACGGGCCTTCATTCGCCCTCGCCCGCTGCACGCTCGCCGCCGGTGAGCACGTCAAGGTGGAATCCGGCGCCATGGCCGCGATGAGCGACGGCATGACCCTGGACGCGAAGATGGAAGGAGGTTTCCTCAAGTCGCTGGGCCGCAGCGCCCTCGGCGGCAACTCCTTCTTCGTCACGTCGTACACCAGTTCCGTCGACGGTGGCTGGGTCGATGTCGCCGCGATCCTCCCGGGTGACATCACCGTGATCGACTCCACACCCGAGCGACCCCTTGCCGTGACGCGCGGGGCATGGCTCGCCAACGAACAGAGCCTCACGATGGACACGAAGTGGGGCGGTGCCAACAACCTCTTCGGCGGCGAGGGCGGCTTCGTCTCGCGCTTCGACGGCGCGGGCAAGGTCGTCGTGGCGTCGTACGGCGCGCTCGACCAGCACGCGCTCCACGAGGGCGAGCGCTTGGTGGTGGACTCCGGTCATCTCGTGGCCTACGACGCCTACATCGCTATGCAGGCCCGCACCACGGGCGGGATCATGAAGTCCCTGAAGTCCGGCGAGGGGATCGTCGTGGAGATCACGGGCCCGGGGCTCGTGTGGACCCAGTCGCGCAACCCCAACGGCCTGGTCACGTGGCTGACCGCCGTACTGCCCTTCAGTCGCAGCTAGCCCCGCTACAGCGGGGTGACGCGGAGCCCCGCTACAGCGGGGTGACGTAGGCGCCGGAGATCCCTCCGTCCACGAGGAAGTTCGACGCGGTGATGAAGGACGAGTCGTCGCTGGCGAGGAAGGCCACCGCAGCCGCGATTTCCTCGGGCTCGCCGAAGCGGCCGAAGGGGATGTGTACGTAGCGTCGCGCCGCACGCTCGGGATCCTTGGCGAAGAGCTCCAGGAGCAGCGGAGTCTTGACCGGTCCCGGCGAGATGGCATTGACGCGCACACCCTGTCGGGCGAACTGCACACCGAGCTCACGTGACATCGACAGCA
>JAULZJ010000236.1:0-4578 GCA_032117435.1 Candidatus Nanopelagicales bacterium
CGGGGCCCTCTGTCATGTCTCTACCGCCGCAATGTCATCCATGTCTATCCGAATGTCATCCGTGTCCATTCAAATGTCATCGATGTCCACCTGAGCAGTGACATTGCATGTCCATCTACGTCAGCTGCAGCCGGAGGTGCTCCCGCAGCCTTCGCAGACGTAGCAGGAACCTGCCGGGCGCATCTTGACACCGCAGGTCATGCACAGCGGAGCGTCGGATGCGGTGCCGGTGATGGCCTCCAGCAACTCGGCGGAGGAGTGCACATTCGCGGGCACCACGGCCGGTGCAGCGGCGACAGTCTCCTCGACGACCGCGTCGGCGACGACCTCGTCCTCGACGACCGCACCAGCTGAGGGGCCGCCGTACGTCGCAGCGACGGTCGCCGCGCGCTCGTCAGCGGTGAAGATGCCGAACTCCGCGCGCTTCTCCTCGGGCAAGTAGTCCAGCGCGAGGCGGCGGAAGACGTAGTCCATGATCGATTGCGACATGCGCACGTCGGGATCGTCGGTCAGGCCCGCAGGCTCGAACTTCATGTTGACGAACTTCGAGACGAAGGCCTCCAGCGGGACGCCGTACTGGAGCGCAATCGAGATGGCGATCGAGAAGGCGTCCATGACCCCGGCGAGCGTCGAGCCCTGCTTGCCGAGCTTGAGGAAGACCTCGCCGAGACCGTCATCGGGGTAGGAGCCGGCCGTCATGTAGCCCTCGGCCCCGGCGACGCTGAACGACGTGGTGCGCGACGGACGCGACTTCGGCAGGCGCTTGCGCACCGGGCGACCCTCGGCGACGACCGTCTCCTCGACGTCCGCCGCCTTGGCCTTGGCATCGGACAGCGGCTGGCCCACCTTGCAGTTGTCGCGGTAGATCGCCAGTGCCTTGAGGCCGTACTTCCAGCCCTGGAAGTAGATCTCCTCGACCTCTTCGATCGTCGCCGTCTCCGGCATGTTGACCGTCTTGGAGATCGCGCCGGAGAGGAAGGGCTGCACCGCGGCCATCATGCGCACGTGGCCCATCGGGGTGATGGCGCGCTGGCCCATCGCCGTGTCGAAGACCGCGTAGTGCTCGGGCTTGAGGCCGGGAGCATCCACAACGTGACCGTTCTCGGCGATGAACTCCACGATCGCCTCAACCGTCTCGTCCGTGTAGCCGAGGCGCTTGAGCGCGAGCGGGATCGTCTGGTTGACGATCTGCATCGAGCCGCCACCGACGAGCTTCTTGAACTTCACCAGCGAGAAGTCGGGCTCCACGCCGGTGGTGTCGCAGTCCATCATGAAGCCGATGGTGCCGGTCGGTGCAAGCACCGAAGCCTGGGCATTGCGCCAGCCGTTGGCCTCGCCCACGCGCAGGCACTCGGCCCACTCGCGCTCGGCGAGCTTGAGGACATCACCGTCGAGGCTGGTGACCCCGCGCACCGAGTCGGTGGCGGCAGCGTGCTTGCGCATGACGCGCTTGTGCGCCTCCGCGTTGCGGGCGTAACCCTCATAGGGGCCCACGACACCGGCGAGCTCAGCTGAGCGACGGTACGACGTACCGGTCATGAGCGACGTGATCGACGCCGCGAGCGCACGACCGCCGTCAGAGTCGTAGGGCAGGCCGACCGCCATGAGGAGCGCACCGAGGTTGGCGTAGCCGATGCCGAGCTGGCGGTAGTCGCGCGTGGTGCGCCCGATCGCCTCGGTCGGGAAGTCGGCGAAGCAGATGGAGATATCCATCGCGGTGATGACGAACTCGACTGCGCGGCGGAAGCTCTCGGCGTCGAAGGTGCCGTCCTCCTTGAGGAACTTCAGGAGGTTGAGCGAGGCGAGGTTGCAGGAGGAGTTGTCCAGGCTCATGTACTCCGAGCAGGGATTGGACGCGGTGATGCGGCCGGTCTCGGGGTTGGTGTGCCAGTCGTTGATCGTGTCGTCGTACTGGATGCCGGGATCGGCGCAGGCCCAGGCGGCCTCGCTCATCTTGCGGAAGAGTGCCTTGGCATCGACAGACTCGATGACCTCGCCGGTCTTGCGACCGCGCAGGCCGAAGTCGGTGCCACCCTCGACGGCCTGCATGAACTCATCGGACACGCGGACGGAGTTGTTGGCATTCTGGTACTGCACGCTCGTGATATCGGCGCCGCCGAGATCCATGTCGTAGCCCGCGTCGCGCAGGGCGCGGATCTTGTCCTCCTCGCGGACCTTGGTCTCGATGAACTCCTCGATGTCGGGATGGTCGACGTCGAGGACGACCATCTTGGCCGCGCGGCGCGTGGCGCCACCGGACTTGATGGTGCCCGCGGATGCGTCAGCGCCGCGCATGAAGGACACGGGACCCGACGCCGTGCCACCCGAGGAGAGCAGCTCCTTGGAGGAGCGGATGCGCGAGAGGTTGAGACCGGCGCCGGACCCTCCCTTGAAGATCAGCCCCTCCTCGCGGTACCAGTTGAGGATCGAGTCCATCGTGTCGTCGACGGCAAGGATGAAGCAGGCCGAGACCTGCTGCGGTGCCGGCGTACCGACGTTGAACCAGACGGGCGAGTTGAAGCTGAAGACCTGGTGCAGCAGCATCCAGGTGAGCTCGTGCTCGAAGATCTCCGCATCCTCGGGCGTCGCGAAGTAGCCGTACTCACGGCCGGCCTGGGTGTAGGTGAGCACCACGCGGTCGATGAGCTGGCGCAGGCTCGACTCACGCGTGTCGCTGCCCACAGCGCCGCGGAAGTACTTGGTGGTGACGATGGTGGAGGCGTTGATGCTCCAGAAGTCGGGGAACTCCACACCACGCTGCTCGAAGACCGTCTCGCCGGTCTTCCAGTTGGTCTGCACGACATCGCGACGTTCCCACGTCACATCGTCGTAGGGATGGACACCCGGCGTGGTGAAAAGGCGCTTCATGGTCAGCCCGGTCCCTGTGCCGGTGGTGGCGGGGCTGTTGCTGAGATCGGTCATTGCGGGTGTCTCCCTCGGTGATGTGGGCGTTGCGGCGATGCGGCTAGTGAGTGCTCGGTGCGGTGATATCGGTCGGGATCTCGGTGAAGTCAGGGTGTGCGGCCAAGTCGGCTTCGGAGCGCAGGAGTGCGATTTCGCCCTCGAAGTCGGCGAGTGAGTCGAAGGATCGATAGACGGAGGCGAAGCGGAGGTAGGCGACGACATCGAGCTCGCGCAACGGGCCGAGGATCGCGATCCCGACCTCCTCGGCGGGGATCTCGGCGGCGCCGGTCGCACGCAGGGAATCCTCGACGCGCTGAGCCAGCAGCGCGAGGTCGTCCTCGCTCACGGGCCTCCCCTGGCATGCTTTGCGTACGCCGGATACGACCTTGGACCGACTGAAGGGCTCGGTGGCCCCGGACCGCTTGGCGACGGACAGCACCGCCGTCTCGGCAGTGGTGAAGCGCCGGCCGCACTCCTGGCACTCGCGACGGCGGCGGATGGCAGCGCCGTCCTCGGCGGTCCGGGAGTCCAGCACACGGGAGTCCCCGCCGCGGCAGTAGGGGCAGCGCATGAGGTCCTCCCTCCGGTGAGATCAGGGCCATCCGTGGATGGCCCTGAGGTCGAAAGGCCGCCGGTGGACGGCCGTGGGGACTGCTTGGGGAAAACTTGGGTACAGCCTGTGGAGCGTCAACCACAACCTGTGGAGGAACTACACCACTGTGACTACTAGATGTAGGGGAACCGTAGACCCTTGATACGACATCTGCAAGTCCCCTATTCGGCGTGTCGCATTCACCTCCCTCGTCACATGAGGCGCACCCGCACCGCCCTCTGAACGGGGCGTTACCGCCCACCGAATGGGCGGCGCGGTATCGAAAAACCTCGCTCCCAACCGCGAATTCCTGAAGGGAGCCCGCACTGCAAGCCCACCGCCACTTAGCGACGTTGTGGGACCCCTTAGCGTCGCTAACTGGCGGTACGTGTGCACAGGCACGACGGACCCTCTTGGCACAGCTCAGCGGGTCGGGACTTGCAGCTGCTGGCCGGGCAGGAGGCCGGACTGGGCCAGGGCATTCAGCTCGCGGATCTCGGCGATCAGGGCACGGGGATCCGCCCCCGGGTCGATCTGCGAGGCGATGCCCCACAGGGTGTCGCCCGGTGCCACGGTGACCGCGATGGTCGAAGGACCCTCCACCTGGGCGGTGGCCATCGCGCGCCACGCTCCGGGCAGCAGGACCACGAGGAGTGCCACCGCGAGGATCACCAGGCGGCCCCGGCGGGTGATCCGCACGGGACCCGCGGCGGGTCGAGGCGCTGTCGTGACCCGGGGCGCAGCGCTGACCCGGGGGGCGGCCAGTCCTGGGTAGGAGTCTCGATGACCCCGGTCCGCCATGCGCAGGCGAGGCAGGGTGGGGGCGACGAAGGTGGCGGCCATGGGGGCCCTCCTCGGATCAGCGGCGTCGAGCCGGTCTATCGAACGCGTGTACGATCGAACATATGTCCCATCGGCCCCATCTGTCACGCGACACGCCGCGGATAAATCGAACAGGTGTTTGAATTCAGCACCGGGCGTCGCTACGGTCGAGGTCATGGGCGGGAGCCTCCCAGGGGGGTCTGACAGTCCGGCACCACCAGCACCACCAGCACCACCGACACCACCAGCACCGCCCGCAG
>JAULZJ010000237.1:0-2570 GCA_032117435.1 Candidatus Nanopelagicales bacterium
GGCGGACCGCTGAGGCAGATGCGCGGCTACGCCGACCTCTTCCTCATGGGCATGGCCTTCCTCCTTCTGGAGACGCGCTCGATCACGACCTTCGCACTCCTCTTCGGCACGACGTGGCTGGTCAACGCGCTCGTCTTTGCGGGAGTGCTGCTCGCCGTACTCCTCGCGATCGAAGTCACCCGAAGATATTCGCCGCGCCGCCCGTGGGTCATCGCCGCCCTCTTCGTGTCCCTGGCGATCGCGTGGCTCGTGCCCAATGCGTGGCTGCTCACCCTGCCCGTGCCTGTGCGGCTGCTCGTGGCCGTTGGCCTGGCCTTCGCCCCGATCTTCTTCGCCAACCTCTACTTCACCTCACGCTTCAAGGAGGCGGCCAACCCGACAGCAGCCTTCGCGGCCAATCTCTTCGGCGCCATGATCGGCGGCTGCCTGGAGTACCTCTCCCTGCTCACGGGCTACCGCTTCCTCATCGTGGTGGCAGCCTTGATCTACCTCGCCGCGGTTCTGGTGGGCCGGCGCCTAGGGGCGAGGGCCGCCCCGGTCGGGGCCTGAGCGGTCGTCCCTGTGTAACCTGAGCGGGCTTCGGGCCTATAGCTCAGCTCGGTTAGAGCGCTTCCCTGATAAGGAAGAGGTCGGTGGTTCAAGTCCACCTAGGCCCACATGAAGAAACTAGTGCTACTCATCGCGCTCGCTGGCATCGGCTACCTCGTCTACCGCCAGATCCAGGCCAGCAAGGCCGAGGACGACCTGTGGACCGAGGCGACCTCGGTCCCTGACCTGACCTGATCCGGGGTCGGATCCGCGCGTGACCGCTGACAACGGATCGCGTGCGGCGTCACCTCACCGCGGCCATCCGCGGGTCAGCGGGCTCCTCGCCGCGAACACCATCAGCGCCTTCGGCTCGGCCGTGGCGACGCTTGCTTTCACTTACGTGTCCTATGTCATGACCGGAAGCCTTCTGGCGACCGTTCTCATCATGGCGGCACAGGCACTTCCCGCACCCCTCCTGGTGAAGCCGGCGCGGAAGATGGCGACCCGCTTCGATGTGCGGCTGGTGATCGTCATCGCCTCAGCGACCAAGATGCTCCTGTTTGTCGTTGTGGCCGCCATCGTTGTCGCTGGCGATGTGTCCTTCGCGCTACTGCTCGTCACCGCCCTGGTGGGCGGCGTCATCGGAGCACTGACATTCCCGTCCTGGAGCCGCTTCGTCCATGCCATCGCACCAGGTGGAGACGTCATCCGGCTGACGTCGACGATGTCATCGCTGACCGCGATCGCCGGAATCGTCGGGGTGATCTGCGGTGGCGTGCTGCTCGACCGCTGGGGAGCGGCTGGTCTCTTCGCGGTCAATGCGATCTCCTATGCATTTCCCTTCATCGCCGTCCTCGTCTTCCCTCCGACGCCATCATCTGAGGATGCGGGCACCGAGGTTCGGGCCACCGATGCGATACGCCTCGTCCGCGACTCCGACATGCTGCGGCGATTCGTCATGATCGCGCTGTGCCTGCAGATCGCCGTGTTCCCCATCTTCAAGCTACTGCCGAGGATCGCCACTGACATCAGCAGCAGCGCAGTGGTCTTCTCGCTGCTCCTTGCGTCGATCTACGCCGGGATGGCCCTGGTAGAACCGGTGCTGACGTGGCGTGAACGGCGATTCTCGCATTGGCAGATCGCTTACATCGCCATGACGATCGTGATGATTGCCCTTGGTCTCGTGGCAATCGTTCACTCCACCGTGGGAGACCTGCGCCTGCTTCTGCTCGTTGTCGTCCTGGTACCGCTGGGCTTGGCACTCAACATGGCCAATGCCGTCGTGAATGCGGCGGTGCAGAGCGCGGCTTCGGGCGCCAAGGAGGCCGAAGTCCTGGCGGTCCACTCGGCGTTTATTGCCGTGGCCGCGCCCATGGGGGCCATCATCATCGCCGGGCTCGCGGACTTCGGAGGGGTCGTCCCCGCTGTCCTCGTCGAGGTTGCTGCCATCGCGCTGCTCCTCGCCTATCTCGGTCGGTCGCGCGTACGAACTGATCTGCGAACGGCGTTGTCGGGGCGGCCGGAACTTGTCCATCGCCACACCTCTCACGGAGCGGGTTCCCACGGGATACCGGGCGAGGTGGAGTCGGTGCACGTCGCGACCGGATCAGTGGCGTCGCGTAGCATTCGGGGGGCCACGGGGGCTTAGCTCAGCTGGTAGAGCGCTGCCTTTGCAAGGCAGAAGTCAGGGGTTCGAGTCCCCTAGCCTCCACCCGTGCTTGAAATCATCCGTGCTTGACTGCAGCCATGCAGATCGAGGTCTGGGCCGACGTAGTGTGCCCGTGGTGCTACATCGGCAAGAAGCGCCTGCAGCAAGCGCTCGAGCAGCGAGGCCTCGCCGACCAGGTGGAGATCGTTCACCGGGCCTTCCAGCTCGATCCCACGGCGAGCACCACCACCGAGCCGACGGTCGATCATCTCGCTGCCAAGTACGGCGTCAGCCGTGATGAAGCCCTCGCCATGATGGCCAATGTCACCGAGGTCGCGGCCGCCGAAGGCCTCGACTACCACCTGGACCTGTGCATGACCGGCAACACCCGCGA
>JAULZJ010000238.1:0-2253 GCA_032117435.1 Candidatus Nanopelagicales bacterium
GTGCAGCTCAGCACGCTCATCGTGCCGCCGGAGCTCAAGACCGCCTCGGCACTCCTCCTGATGATCGTCCTGCTGCTCATACGACCGCAGGGATTGCTCGGTCGACCGGAGAGGGTGGGCTGACATGGATATGGGATTCGTGCTCACGCAGGCCATCTCGCAGGCGATCGGCGTCACCGCGATCATCTACCTGCTCGCCACGATGGGCCTCAACATCCAGTTCGGGTACACGGGCCTGCTGAACTTCGGACAGATCGCCTTCGTGGCCATCGGCTCCTACGCCATCGGTGTCTTCATGATCCAGTGGCAGGGCAGCGTTTTCGTCCCCAATCTCTGGGTAGCGATCATCTACGCGCTCCTGCTATCGGTCCTGCTCGCGCTGATCCTCGGCGTACCCACACTTCGATTGCGGGCCGACTACCTCGCCATCGTGACCATCGCAGCGGGCGAGATCATCCGTCTCGTCTTCAAGTCCACCGATGCGCTCGGTGGCGCGCAGGGGATCAACGGCAAGATGGGCGAGGAGTTCTACGCCATCAACCCCTTCCCTGAGCAGGATCGCTTCGACTTCGGCCCACTGAGCTACACGCGCAATGACGCGTGGGTCGTCACCGTCGGCTGGATAGTGATCGCGCTACTGCTCCTCCTCACGTGGGCCCTCATGCGCAGCCCGTGGGGTCGCGTACTCAAGGGCATTCGCGAGGATGAGGACGCCGTGCGCTCGCTCGGCAAGAGCACCTACCTCCGCAAGATGCAGGCGCTCATCCTGGGTGGGATCTTCGGCACCCTGGGCGGAATCTTCTGGGCGGTCGCCAAGCAGTCGGTCCAGCCCGATTCCTTCGTACCGGCATTCACCTTCTTCTGCTACACGATCCTCATCCTCGGCGGTGCGGCTCGGGTCATGGGGCCAGTCGTCGGCGCCCTCATCTTCTGGTTCCTGCTGGTTTTCATCGAGCAGTTCCTGCTTCTGCTCATCAACAACGGCACCATCACCTTCTTGGAGCCCACGCAGGTCGGCCCCATCCGCTTCATCCTCGTCGGGGTCGGGCTTATGCTGCTCATGATCTTCCGACCACAGGGAATTCTCGGAGACAAGAAGGAGCTCGCCCTCGATGCCCGGTGAGATCGCGGCTCAGGCCGTTTCCGCACTCGCAACCGTCGCCCCCGAGCCGGGAGCGGCGAAGCCCGAGCCCCTGCTCGTGGCCGATGGCGTCAACCGACACTTCGGGGGTCTTGTCGCCGTCGACGTCGCCCACGTGGAGATCCAGAAGGGCGCCATCACGGCTCTCATCGGGCCAAACGGTGCAGGAAAGTCGACCTTCTTCAATGTCCTCAGCGGCTTCGACAAAGCGGATGCAGGATCGTGGACGTTCGCAGGTGCCACGATCACCAACACGCCGCCGCACCGCCTCGCCCGCAAGGGCATGGTCCGCACCTTCCAGCTCACCAAGAGCCTGTCCCGACTCACCGTTCTCGACAACATGCTGCTCGGAGCTGCCGACCAGACGGGCGAGAGCATGCTGGCGTCCGTGTTCCCCTTCACGTGGAAATCCCAGGAGAAGAAGAACAAGGAGCGCGCGATGGTCCTCCTTGAGCGCTTCAATCTCGCGGCAAAGGCTCAGGACTTCGCCGGCTCGCTCTCGGGCGGGCAGCGCAAACTCCTCGAGATGGCTCGTGCGCTCATGCTGGGGCCGGATCTGGTGATGCTCGATGAGCCGATGGCCGGCGTGAATCCCGCCCTCAAGCAGAGCCTGCTCGACCACATCCGCGACATCCGCGAGGAGGGCACCACGGTCGTCTTCGTCGAACACGACATGGACATGGTCCGCGATGTGAGCGATTGGGTCATAGTCATGGCGCAGGGCAAGATCATCGCCGAGGGCCGGCCTGACGCGGTCATGCGGGACCAGCGCGTCATCGACGCCTACCTTGGGGCGCACCACGACCAGCAGCTCACGGCAAGCGGGGACTCGCTCACGGAGGGGACGTCATCATGAGTGGTTTCGACCCGAAGGCCGGTCTGCCGCCGGGCGAGGAGAACGACCCCGGCGAACTTCCCGTCTTCGAGCAGGAGATCGACCTCAACGCTGAGCAGTTCAGCGAGCCAGGTCCGCTCATCCCCGGCGACGAAGACTACGTCCTGCACGCCGACGACCTCGTGGCTGGCTACTTCCCCGGCGTGAACATCCTCAATGGCTGCTCACTCACGGCCAGGGAAGGCGAACTGGTCGGCATCATCGGCCCCAACGGTGC
>JAULZJ010000239.1:0-14370 GCA_032117435.1 Candidatus Nanopelagicales bacterium
GGGTCTCATAGATTTGATCCGGCAAGCGACATCAGGAGGGCCCCACCTCTCCATCGACGCGATCGGAGATGCCGAGGCGTGCCGCACTTCGATCGAGAGCCTGCGCCCGCGCGGGCGCCACGTGCAAGTCGGCCTCCTGCCAGAGGGCACGGCGGCGGATCCGGTGCCGATGCATCGCGTGATCTCCAGGGAGCTCGAGATACTGGGGAGTCACGGCCTTGCGGCACATGACTACCCCGAGTTGATCGAACTCGTGATCTCGGGACGATTGCGCCCAGACCTGCTCATCGGCCGCACGATCAGCCTGGACGACCTACCCGACGCCTTCGCGCTGATCGGCACACCGGATCAGCCACCCGGGATGACCCTGGTCCACCCTTAGCTTGGCCAGTCGGCGAGCGTGTGGACATACATCTCGCGGACGCGGTGCACCTCGTGATCGATATCGTCACGAGTCCAACCATCGGTCGATACGGGCGGCAGCACGGCCACATCCAACTCCCCCGACGAGATGAAGAGTCCGTGCGAGGGCATGAGCTCACCCGCATTGCGGATCACGACCGGGACGATGGGGACGCCCGCCTGCATAGCCACATGGAAGGCGCCCTTCTTGAAGGGGCCGAGGCGCGGCGTCGCCGACCGCGTGCCCTCGGGCGCCATGGCCAGCGATCGTCCCTGACGCAGTGCGGCGACCGCGGGAGCGAGCGCCTTCTTCGCCTCTGCCGTGTTGGCGCGATCGATGAAGGCTACGTCCGCTAGCCACCCCAGGGGCCCGAACATCGGATCGTTTTGAAGCTCCTTCTTCGCCACGCCCGTGAAGTCGGAGCGCAACAGCGAGGCCATGATGATGACATCGAGTTGGCTCTGGTGGTTGAAGATGAAGACTGCCGGGCGGGAAGCCCACAGGTTCTCCGCCCCCACGACATCGATCGTGACCCCTGCGGCTGCCAGCGCCAGTTCCGATCCCACGGACGCGGTGATGTCCACGGCGGTACGCCGATCCCGATTGATCAAGCCGAGCCCGAGTCCAAGTCCCAGACCAGCAGCGACTCCGGCATAGGCAGCGACGGACCGCACGATCAACTCAGGCGTCACATGCTGCGGACGCAAGAGCCACGAGGTGGACCAGCCACGCTCCTTCGCGGCTGCGACGAGCCCATCGGCGGGGTTCAGCGGACGCGGATTGCCGACCGTGGCGAGGTAGGCGAGATCCTCGGCGCCATTTCCGTAGGCGAAGGATCGGGAGAGGTCGATTCCGCGCTCCGAGGCGAATTCACGCACCGCCTGCGCCTTCGCATCACCCCACAGGATCGGTCCATCAACGAACCCGGTGAGGACACCATCGCGGGACTCCATGCGAGTGCAGAGGATGTCGTCGATTCCAAAATCGCGGGCAGCAGCCTCGACCTGGAAGTTGAGCGCGGACGACGCAATCACGACCGTGTGGCCACGGGCCTTGTGAGCGGCGATGAGGGCGCGGGCCTCGGGGAAGATCATCTGCGCGATGTTCTTGCGGAAGAGCCGCTCCCCCATGCGATCGATGTCCTCCGTGGATCGGCCGCCTAGTGCCCCCACGCCGATCTCGACAAGTCGATGGACGTCCCTGCCGCGCACTTCCACATTGACGCTCTCCACGAGAGAGCGCAGCAGCTCGTTGGTGCCCACATCCCGGGAGAGGAGCCGATCCCTGAAGTAGGCGACCGCGGAGTAACCGTCGATGAGGGTGCCGTCGAAATCGAAGAACGCTCCGATTTCGGGCCCCTCAGGGGAGAATTCGACCTCGCTGACGAGACCGTCGATGTCCGGCACTCTCAACGCCTCCGCATGATCCTCGAGATGGTTCGCCGACCATCGCCTTCGATCTGGGCCATGGCTGCACGCCGTACGACCCCGATTCGCTCCACTGCCGCTCGCAACTCATCACGGAATGCCTCCCGCTGGGTGCGCAGGTGCTCACCGCCGACCTCGAGGAGACCGCGATTCTCCGCAAGCTTGAGTGCACCCTGCATCAGGTCGCGAGAGATCGACTCCGGGCTGTGCAGGCGGTGCATGAGCCAATCCTGCTTGGCAATGCCCAGACACTCTTGCACGAGGGCATCCCGATCGATCGGCAAGGAGGGGTCGCGGTGGGCTAGGCGCGACGCAACGACGAGGTAGGCCTCGAGGAACGGTCCAATGATGCGGTGGGAGACATAGAGGTGCGTCTGATCCAGTGCCCTGAGAACTCCCTCATGGTCCAGTCCCTCGCCAGCCCATCCCGGCCTCGCCAGGTTGACCTCCGCACGGATGTCCTCCGCGTACTCCCGCTTGCGCGGAAAGAAGAACTCGAATTTGAGCAGGTCACGAAGCTCGAGAGCAGCCGACCACGTGGAGTCGACCACGTCGCCACCTGACTCCGCCGCGGCGAGGAGTGCATTTTCGGCGATGGCCCTGTAGACGAACCAGTGCGCCAGCGTGTTCCTATAGAACGCCGCTTCGTGATACCGATCAGGCGCCACGGCGAAGACCGGCTCCAGGCCACCGTCGTAGACCTCGACCACACCCTCGTTCTGCAGCGTGCCCAGGGCCGTGCGCAGGCCATCGGGTCGCGCCAGGTCGATGTCTGAGGTGAGGGGCAGATGACGCTCACGGACGTAGACCAGAAGCGGCTCGAGTACATCGAGCAACTCGCCCAGGGTGAGGGCTCGGCCCTCGTTGTCGAGGAGAGCGAACGTGATGAGAGCTGACGGAGTGATCGGTGTCGCGGCGTTGATTCTGTTGGCGATGTCGAAGGCAACGCGTGGAACGACCGTGACCGGGTCATCGGATCCTGCGCGCTCGCGCGCATCGGCAAGACTCTCAAGTAGGGAGAGAGGCTCCCCGAAGCGCACGTGCACCTGACCGCGCCGGGTCGACTGCGCTCGCGCGAAGCCATAGAGCCATCGCAGGCTCTCCGGCGTCTTCTTGCCGCCCGTGTCCTCGGAGGAGATGGCCTCGACCTCATGCTGCTGGTCGTAGACGATGGACACCGGGATGAAGTAGACGTCCTCACCCGGGGGAGCGAGTGGACCGGCGCAATTCTCGACGAAGGCATCGATGAGATAGCGCAGCACGCCCATCCGGGGCGGCCGGAGCTTGCCCGTGCGGGTGCGGCCGCCCTCGAAGTACCACTCGAGGTTGGCGTGCACCTTGAGTAGACAGCCGAGGTAGAGGCGCATCATCGCGGGATAGACCGGATCATCGCGCGTGCTGCGACGGATGAAGATGAGGCCGGCTCGCTTAGCGAGCATGGATGCTGGCCACTTGGCGAGATTCATCCCGCCCAGCACGAAGTTGGGCGGGAAGCCGTAGTCGACCAGGACACGCCGCAGCACGAGCGGGTCGAGATACGAGCGGTGGTTGGGCAGGAAGACGAGCGAGTGCTTCAGGCCGAGTGCGCGTATGTGCTGCAGGCGATCCGCTGAGGCGTCGATGGAGTAGGACCGCGACAGCCAGGAGCCGAATCGGTCCCATGCCTCGGTGCTGCGCGGCTCGACAGTCGCGACCATCTCCTCAAGGCAGCGGCGGGCATCGATCTCGACATCCTTCTGCGAGCGACCGGTCTCAGCGGACAGGGCGACGACCCGCGCCGCGAACTCCGGCGAGGCGACGATGTCGTGCACGGTCAACTGCATGGCCCTCCCGATCAGGGGAGGCCAGCCTAGGCGACCTTCTGGAGCGCCCCCAGGCTGCCTACTCCACTACCTCGCTCACGCCAGGCACGCCGTCGGCAATGACCACCGTCTTGTTGTCCTTCGGCGTCCCTTCGGGGGTGTCCACCTTGAACATGGCGTTGCAGACCCGGAACTTGGCTCGATCGGCCTCGGGCGTGATGTCGTGGAGGACGTAGCCGTTGCCGAGTAGTTCCCCGTACCTTGCCCATGGCGTCTTGGCAAGTGTGGGTGGTCCCGCTGCCGCCACGACGCCTCCTTCTCCAAAGAAGGTGGGCGAGGAGATCGCTCCGGTAGCAATCTCTGCCGCGACGGCGGGCTTATCCCAGGTCTGGGTGGCCTTGATGCACTCGGCCATCGACGGGAAGTCCTGCGGATCCGGCCACTCGGAGAGCACGTCGAAGGCGAGGTTGCAATGGAAGTCGCCGGTGAGGATCACCGGGTTGCGCACCTGCCCCTGGGTGATCGCGGTCGTGAGCCGATCGCGCGCGGCCCAGTAGCCATCCCAGGAGTCGTAGTTGTAGAGCCCATCGAGCGGGAACCCCAGGCCCACTGATCCATTGACGTCCGAGAACACCGTCTGCTGCCCGATGAAGTTCCACTTGGCCGTGGAGTCCTTAAGCCGGTCAGCGACCCACTTCTCCTGCGTCGCGCCGAGCATCGTGGCCTTGGAGTTGACCATGCCCTTGACCCACTTGCCGAAATCGTTAGGGGTGTTGCTGCCGGGCTGGTCGGACCGGTACTGGCGCCCGTCGAGCATGAGGAACGTCGCGAGAGTGCCCCAGGTGACCTCGCGGTAGATCTTCATCCTTCGCGGCATCGGCTCGGGCTGAGGGATGCGGATGGCGTGGTTCTCCCAGAATGCCTGGAATCCCGCCGCGCGGCGGGCGAGGAACTTGCCCCTGTCCTTCTGCCCATCTCCACCGCTCTTGCCGGCCGTGAAGTTGTTGTCAACCTCGTGGTCATCCCAGATCACGGAGTACGGCGCGGCCGCATGCAGCGCCTGCAACTCCGGTGAGGACCGGTACAGGCCGTACTGACGGCGATACTCAGGCAGCGTGAAGGGCTCGGCCTTCCAGGGAATCGCTCGTGTGGGCGTCGTCTGCGTCGGCCGCATGTAGCCCTTGTTGCCGTACTCGTAGATGTAGTCACCCAGCGCAAGCCAATAGTCCGGCTGCTGCGCCGCGAGATCGGAGTAGAGCTGGTAATAGCCTGACTGCCAGTTGGCGCACGAGGTCTGCCCCACCACGAGGCGGGACATCGAGGCGCCCAACTCCGGCGTCGTGCGGGTGCGGCCGACCGTGGAGATCTCGGTTCCGTGCTTGAAGCGGTAGTAGTACCAGGTGTCGGGGGTGAGCCCCTTGACGTCGATGTGCACGCTGTAGCCGTAGGTCGGAGTGGCGTCCACCACGCCCGACTTCCGGCCCTGCGTAAAGGCCTCATCCGTGGCGATCTCCCACTCGACCTTGGCGGTGGCCTTGCCCATGCCCCCATCGAGTTCGAGTGGCTTGGGAGCAAGTCGGGTCCAGAGGATGACCGAGTCGGGCAGGGGGTCACCAGAGGCGACTCCGAGCGTGAAGACGGGACCCGAGGCACGCACCGAGCGCCCGGCCAGCGCCGGGCTGGCTGGGACGAGCACCGCGCCCGTGGCCACAGCTCCGAGGGCGAGGAAGGATCGGCGGTCGAGGCCGCCCGTCGAGTTTTCATCGGTCATGGACGGCAGACTAGGGATCGCCGCCCGGGTATGCCTGCCCAATTCGCCAATAACTGCCTGCGAGGAGAGATCGTCACCCTATGGACACCCTCGTGCCCACGACCAAGCACCGTCGTGGCCGGCGCACCCCACGGCAGCAGCGGGCCCTTGCCCAGCCGGGGGGTGAGTACGTCGCGCTCGCCGACCTGCCGAGCGACAGCGCCGTGCGAGGCACGGATCCCCTGATCCTGGACATCGGATTCGGGTCAGGGGAGGCGGTCGTCGCCTTGGCGGAGGCGGATCCCGGTACGACGATCCTCGCTGTGGACACGCACACTCCCGGTATCGGTGACCTCCTCGCCTCCATCTCCGAGCGAGGTCTGAGCAATATCCGAGTGGTGGAAGCCGACGTACGCGTGGTGCTCGACACCATCCCCGCCGGGCGACTGAACGGCGTGCGCACCTACTTCCCCGATCCGTGGCCCAAGAAGCGACATCATCGTCGGCGCCTCATCACCAGTTCCTTTGCCGAGGCTTTAGCGGCATGCGTCGCCAAGGGCGGCTTCTGGCATATCGCGACCGACTGGAGCGAGTACGCCGATGCCATCGAGGATGTCGTCGGCTCCAGCACTCAGTGGCGCGGCGGACCCATCCCGCGGCCAGAGTGGCGTCCGCAGACGCGCTACGAGCGTCGCGGCGTAGCCGCAGGTCGATCTCCCATCGATCTATGGTTCGAGAGGCTGTGACGTGAGCGCGGCAGGACACCTGCGCCTGGAGATCACGTCGATGGCACATGGCGGCGAGGCCGTAGCGCGCCACGAGGGCAGGGTGGTCTTCGTCCGCGGGGCGATACCCGGCGAGGTGGTCGAGGCTGTCATCACCGACAGCCCGAAGCACGGTCGGTTCCTCCGGGCGGTCACCGTGGACGTGCTCACGGCATCGCCCGATCGCGTGGCGCCCCCATGCTCATACGCCGGTCGCTGCGGTGGCTGCGACTGGCAGTTCATGGCAGTCGAAGCACAGCGCCGGTGGAAGGCGCGCGTGGTCGCCGAGCAACTCACCCGCATCGGTGGTGAACCCATCGACAGGTGGTCGGGCCTCGCAGTCGAGGCCCTTTCAGGTGACACGACTGGACTGCACTGGCGCACGCGCATGAAGTACGCCGTAGATGAGGTCGGCCGAGCGGCTATGCGTGCCCACCACTCACATGATGTCGTGCCGATCGACGAGTGCCTGATCGCCATGCCAGCCATCGGCGGCCGGGACGTGCTAGCAGCACGATGGCCTGGGGCGACCGAGCTGCTCGCCGTGCAGTCACAGGGGGCCCCGGTCGTCCTCCCCGATCCCCTGCCAGGGCAGGCTCGTGTCGCGCAGCACGCGGGGGGCCGCGAGTGGACGTTCGACGCGACCGCTTTCTGGCAAGTGCACGTTGGCGCAGCGGATGCCCTCGTGGCGGCCGTGCGCACTCTGCTCAGGCCACGCCCGGGCGAGCACCTCGTCGACCTCTACGCCGGTGTCGGACTCTTCGCCGGGTCCTACGTGGACGACCTCGGACCCGGTGGGCGCATCGACGCGGTCGAGGCCGATGAAGTCGCCATCAAGGGTGCGCGACGATCCCTGCACGACGCCCCGACCATTCACATCCATCACGACCGCGTGGACAGGTGGCTGCGACGCGGTCCGCTGAAGCACTGCGACATCGTCGTCCTCGACCCTCCGCGCACCGGGGCGGGCCGAGAGGTCATGCGGCGAATCTCGGCGCTCAGCCCACGCGCGATCGTGTACGTCGCGTGCGATCCGGCGGCACTCGCCCGCGACATCGCCACCGCACGTCATTTGGGGTGGGGCACGACAGCGCTCCGGGCATTCGATCTCTTCCCGATGACGCACCATGTGGAGTGCATCGCACTGCTCGAACCTCGGGATAGCCTCAGCCCATGAGTGCCGAAGACGGTCTGCGTCGTCAGTTGCGCTTCGCCTTCTTCCTCCAGATCGCGGGAGCTGCGCTCTTTGGCATAGCCTTCGCCACTCGCGCCGTGGCCCTAGGCTTCGATGCCGTGACCACCCTGCTCGGGCTGGTCGCGATCCTTATTGTCGTCGCTGCCGTGTTCACACGCCGGAAGATGCAAGACCTCGCGAGTTAGTCGGCATCGGCAAGTCCAGCACGACGCGGCATCCAGTGCCCGCGGACTCGATCCGCCACGAGCCACCCAGGGCAGCGATGGTGTCATCCAGCAGGCGTGATCCGAGTCCGGCACTCACGGGCTCCTGGATACCCGAGCCGTCGTCCTCGCAGATGATCCGGCAGTGCTCATCGTCTGCGTCCACGGAGAGCACAAGTGTGGCAGCACCCCCGTGCCTGCGGGCATTGATGGCGATTTCCCCGACCGCGCGAGCGAGCAGCGAGAACGCCGTCGGATCCACAGGGACGTCCTCGAGCTGGATCACAGCGAGACCCATGGGCGGATCGGGGACGAGCACGCGGCCCACGGGCGAATCACCTATCCGCTCGAGAAGCCAAGGAATCTCGACAGAAGCCATCTCGATGACCTGGGACCACGCCTCATCACGCTGACCTAGGCGCAACATGACCACTGCTGCGGCTAGCCGGCCTTGCACATCGCGAT
Organism: Candidatus Nanopelagicales bacterium; assembly: GCA_032117435.1. Lineage (GTDB taxonomy): Bacteria > Actinomycetota > Actinomycetes > S36-B12 > S36-B12 > Mxb001. Next base: position 8,010 of record JAULZJ010000239.1, read on the forward strand.
GAAGTGCCTCCGCAACATCCCGGTCAAGCCGGCGGGACTCCTCCAGGATCGCCATGCGACGGCGCTCCTCGACTTGCAGCGCCTCTTGAGCGCGAGCGAGTCGACGCCGGGATTGGACCACGAGTCCGTGGCTCAGCGTGACAAGCAGTCCCGGAATCGCATAGCGGTAGGACATTCGGAGGAGAATCAAGGCCAATTCATTCGGCTCCACGGGAAGGACACCGTAGGCGGTGGCGACGATGGCGAGACCAAGGCCTGCTGCTGCTGCGATCGCGAACCACTCCCCCAGGACTCGCCACACACCGGCGATCGACGCGCGCGCGGGGGGCAGGCGATCCAAGAGCGCCGCCATGGCGATGGGCGCCAACGCGCAGGCGGCAGAGGCGAGCAGCGTCCCTGCCGATGGAGACCAGCGGTAGACGACGAATTGCAGCGGCGCCGAGGCAAGACTGAGCATCGCGACGAGGAGGAACCTGTTGGGCAGGCGCACGGTGACGAGATCCCGGAACCTCAATCTGCTAGGGCTCACCGACGTGGTGCTGGAAGTTGCGGTCGGCACGATGACATCCGCCATCTGACCGCGCAACGGGACCGAAACCACACCCGGTCCCAACCGCCGGAGGCCGGCTGCGACCTGGACGGCATCGGGGGCAGGTGCGTTCCCAGGATGCAATGACACCTGGAGCTCACGGCCACGGACGACGAGCGCTGCCCGTGACGCTCCCCGGCTCGGCAAGCCGGTGCGAATCCAGCGGTAGAGCTGGAGCCTGACCTCGTCATCGAGGAGGACCCCGTCAGCATCCATCCGCGCTACGGCCGGCGTCGCGTCCACCGTTACCTCCGGATTGAGCGACCGCATCGCCGAGATGAGCCCGAGCCGCACGCTCACGGGGTGGAGCACGTGCGCCATGGGGCGCAGACGTTCGTCGATGAAGCCATCCAGGCGATCCGCGAGGTCACTACTGCTGAGCCCTGGGCCATCCAGGACGATGCGTCTCAAGGGGCGCGCCACCTGCGTCGCGAACATACGCAGGGACTCGGCACGCATGTCCAGCTCAGCGGCCTCGATCATCTCGTTGGTCCGCCGAGCAAGGAGCAAGCGGTCCTGCGTTATCACGGCAACTGCGCGCGTTGTAGCAGCGCCGTCACGCACCTGCTGGACGACCACAGCCAGGATGAAGACATTCACTGGGCGCGTAATGATGTAGAGCACTGTGAGCGCAGCTGGCAGTCCCGATGGGCTGCGATCCACGAGGATGGTCACCATAAAGAGTCCGCTGAGCACAGCCACCGCGACGTAGATCACGATCGCACCGAGCACGCTGCGCCAGCGGCTCGAACGAGATCGCTCGATAACCCAACGTACGCCGGCGATGCACGCCATCGAGAGGAGTAGACCAGCCAGGACGACGACGATCTCGTCGATTGATCCGGGCATACCCAGGCGTTCGACCGGATTGTTGCGCCTGATCAGGACGGCTCCGAGCACTTCGCCCGGGGCCATCAGCACGAAGGGCCAGACGCTCAGAGACAAGCGCTCCATGCGCAGGCCGGTCACGGCTTCGCGTCTGCCGATCTCGTCGTGCTCACCGTGTGCTTGAGGTAGACGAGGACGCAGGCCACGCGGGCGTTGAACCCGTCGACATCCTTGGGGATAGCAAGCGTGGCGATGATGTCGGAGATGACCGATTCGACGGTCCGCACTGACAGCACCAGGTCGTCGGCGATCCGCTTGTTGGACCATCCGTTGGCCATCCGTGAAAGCACGTCGATCTGACGCGGTGTCAGACCCGCGAGCGGCCCCGCGATTTCCGGAACGAGTTTGCGGGTGAGAGCCGAGTCGATGACCATCCCGCCTGCAGCGGACTCCCGTACGGCCAGTCCGAGCTGCTCAAGATCGGCAACCGAGGTCTTGAGCAGATAGGACCAGCCTCCCCTCACATCCTCCGGGAGGCTAGCGAGCAGCCCGGGCATGGCGAGGTTGCTCAGAAGGACAACACCCAGTCGACGATTCCGTCGACGCAGGTGCACCCCGAGTTGGGTGCCGTCGACTCCGGGTCCGAGATCGACATCGGTGAGGAGCACGTCTAGGTCATCGGGGTGCAGTGTGGCGGTCAGCTCCTCCGCAGAGCCGAAAGACCCGACCACGGTGACATCCGACAGGCGCGCGATCAGGCCGGTGACGAGAAGTTCACGGTAGAGCGGCTCGTCCTCGACCACCGCGACGCGCAGCTCGGTACTCATGGCTGCAGTATGTACCGGCAGATGCAGCCGGTGGCGCGAGACGCCCACGGCACCGTGCTAGCCCGGTGTCGGCTCCGGCGGCGCACTAGGCTCTCTCGCGGAGGTGGGCACGCATGGGGATTCCACATGAGGGGATGCCTGCTGACGACATTGCCGCGGCCTTGGCCAGTCTCCGTGCGGAGGATCCCCCGATCCACGGTGGCCGCGTCCTGGCCTATGTCTATGACGCGGGCGCGGGCGAATCCATGGAGGCGGGCCTGGCAGCACTCGGTGCCTTCGCCGAAGTGAATGCCCTCGATCCCACCACCTTTCCCAGCGTCGCGCGCATCGAGAACGACCTCGTGGGCTGGGGTCTCGATCTCATGCACGCACCCGCGGGTGCCTCGGGTGTCCTCACCAGCGGGGGCACGGAGTCCTGCATCCTGGCCGTCTTGGCGGCTCGCGAGCACTGGCGGCGGCGGGGAGGCCTCGGCACGCCAATCCTCGTGGTCGCCGACACCGTGCATCCGGCGTTCCACAAGGCAGCACATCTCCTGGGCCTCGACGTCCAGACCATCGCCGTCGATCGCGTGAGCCTGCGTCTGACCGCCGACTCCGTACGTTCGGCACTCGCTGCCTCTGGTGAGCGCGTCGCTCTCGTCGTCACATCCGCCCCGTCCTACGCCCACGGCGTCGTCGACGAGACGCCCGGAATCGCTGCCGTGGCGGCAGCGCATGGTGTGCCCTGCCACGTCGATGCGTGCATCGGCGGATTCACGCTCGCGTACGCCCGTCTCGCCGGCGAGTCGGTGCCGTCGATGGACTTCGCCATCGACGGCGTGACATCAATCGCCCTCGACCTTCACAAGTACGGCTTCTCGCCTAAGGGCGCATCGCTGCTCCTCTTCCGTGACACCGACCTCAGGTCAGGCACGTACTACGCCTTCTCCACGTGGCCCGGATATCCCGTCGTCAACACCACGCTGCAGAGCACGAAGTCCGCCGGTCCTATGGCAGCAGCATGGGCCGTCGCACATGCTCTGGGGGATCAGGGATTCATCGATGCCGTACGTCGAGCGCGCGAAGCAACACTGCGCATCGCGCTCGCTGTGGACTCGATGCCGGGCGTTTGCGTGGTTGCCGCGCCTGACTCGACGCTCATCGCCATCGCGGGTGATGGGGACGAGCCCATCGATCCATTCCGGCTGGCCGATGCGATGCGCGGTCGCGGATGGACGCTCCAGCCTCAGCCGAGCCTAGGAGACCTCCCTAGGACACTGCACCTCACGGTGCAGCCGGTGTCACTCGACAGCATCGATGCGTTCATCCAGGATTTGCACGCTGCCGCAGACGAGGTGCGCGGACTGCCTTGGATCGACGTCTCGGGCGATCTCGAGGCCGCCTTCGCAGACCTCCCCGACCTGACCTCCGGCGGACCCCTCCCAGCCGAGATGGCAGGAGTACACGCACTCATCGACGCCCTGCCGCCCGAGGTACGCGATCCCGCGCTCATGGCGATCTTCTCCGCCCTCTTCACCGCGCAGCGCGACTGACGCCGCCCACCCTCGACCCAGGGCTTGGGTGCGCCGCCCTATGCTTTCCTTCGCCCGAGAGGGCAGGCCGCCTTAGCTCAGGGGTAGAGCAACGCACTCGTAATGCGTAGGTCCGGGGTTCAAATCCCCGAGGCGGCTCCATAGGATTCCCCCTCTAGAGGGATTTCGATCTCGCCCCTGCGGCGACTGCTGCAGGTATGCAATTCGCCGGCGGCGCGCGTCGATCGGTGGCCTGGTGAATGCCGCCGTCATCCTCACGGCCCTTGAGGCACCCTCGGTCGTGGCGTCATCATCAACGGCTGGTGCGAGCCCACTCGAGCATTCCTCGGCTTCGGGTTTGACCCTAGGCCCGGAATCTCGTCTGAGGACCTGGTCGGTATCCGGCTGGCCTGTGCACCACTCTGCGTGGATCGATGATGCGACCAAGGGCATCACTGACTACGCAATCCAAGCCCCACCGGTCTTCGCCAGCGAGGGACCGCAACAGCGCTTGGTTGGATTGATGCGCCCTAAGGGACCGTCAGACTTCTGGGGGACGTACTGCGACGTTCATACGGCCTGACTTGGTTGACTCCCAGTGAAGCGGCGCCCGCATAGACCTCCGCGCTCATGGTGAAGGTGTGCCTGCCCAAGGGAGTGGCCGACAGTGACCTCCTCACGGTTTGGATCAAGGTCCTGCAGGTGGAGGCCCAGGGCCCCTTCTTTGGACAGCCTCGGTCTCAGCGTCGGTCTCAGTCAGTGGCCGTGCGGGAGGATTCGATGCCGGAGCCATGATGGTTGCGAGCGACATGTAGTGGGTCTTGAGGCTAGTTCACGGCGACTCAACCCGATCTTCGGCCTGAGAAGCCGGAATCCTCGAATTGTGTCGTGACCACGCACGTCATCCTCGACTGCGGAGTCCGGTTCGACGACTCCGTCCAGCGAGGCGTGCTCTCTCCCACCACTTCAGGACACCGACGATGCCATACGTCAGCGGCATAAGCGCCAGGACCGGCAGCCACCCGCTGAGACGCAGGGGAGCGGTCTGGAAGGTCGCATTCATGAAGGGCAGGTAGGTGAAGGCCAACTGCAGAGTCACCATGATGACCACTCCGATCCAGATCCACCTGTTGGTGAAGAGGCCGACGGAACGCAGGGAGCCACGCAGCGATCGGCAGGCCAGCAGGTAGGCGATCTCCATCGCCACGAGCGCATTGACCGCGATCGTGCGCGCCTCGTCCTCGCTCCATCCCCCCTGAACGGCGAGTGCGAAAGCAACAAAGGTCCCCGCAAGCATGGCGGTGCCCACAACCGCAATGCGTCGAAGCATCAGTCCAGTGATGATCGACTGTCCGGGGGATCGAGGTGGTCTGCGCATGACATCGGGCTCGGCTGGCTCGAAGGCCAGCATCATGCCGAGGGCCACCGCCGTGGCCATGTTCACCCACAGGATTTGCATGGGGAGCATGGGCAACGTCGTGGCAAACGCAACGGCAACGAGGACCACGAGACCCTCAGCAAGGTTCGTCGGAAGAGTCCAGACAATGAACTTCATGAGGTTGTCATAGACAGTGCGCCCCTCTTCCACCGCAGCTTCGATCGTGGCGAAGTCGTCATCCACCAGCACCATGTCGGCCGTCTCCTTCGCCACCTCCGTGCCGCTGAGTCCCATGGCGATGCCGATGTCCGCCTGTTTCAGTGCCGGTGCGTCGTTCACTCCATCCCCGGTCATCGCGACGATATGGCCCTGACCCTGCAGGCTTCGCACGATGATCAGCTTCTGCTCGGCCGTGACTCGGGCAAAGACGTCCGTGCCCGAGATAACTGCATCAACATCACCCGCTTCGAGGATTCCCAGTTGATGGCCACTTAGGACCTGGAGGGCCACCTGAGCATCGCGCTGGACGAGCCCGACCTGCAGGGCGATGGCATGGGCCGTCCGCACATGATCGCCCGTGATCATCTTGACCTCGATCCCTGCGTCGTGACACGCAGCAACTGCCCTGATCGCGTCCGCGCGAGGCGGATCCTGAAGCGCCTGCAGGCCGAGGAATCGCATCGGTGTCCGCCGCAGACCGTCGATCGTGAGGGTGTAGTCGCGAGGGACCGTTGTCGATGCGAAGGCCATGACCCGCAGTGCCTGGTCTCCGGCTTCCTCCGCTGCTCGCAGCGAATCCGACGACTCCGCTCCGCCGATTTCGCATAGGGCCAATACCTCTTCAACAGCACCCTTGATCACGAGACGGCAAAGCCCTGGGTCATCATCGGCGTGCAGGGTCGCCATCATGCGCAACTCCGAAGCGAAGGGAATCTCCTGCACTCGCCGCATCCGAGCAGCCCGCCGCATGACGTCGGGCGCGGCGCGCTGAGCTGCCGCGATGAGCGCGAGTTCCGTGGGATCGCCGACATCGTCTTCCGAGTGCTCGAATCCGGCCGCGACCTGGGCATCGTTGCACAGCACTCCCGCCAGAAGGCAGGCCTTCACCGGTGTGCTGACCGGCGCAGGCCCGATCGGCCACCATTCACCTGCACTGAAGACCGACTGCACAGTCATGCGATTCTCGGTGAGGGTGCCGGTCTTGTCCGTGCAGATGACCGTGACGCTG
>JAULZJ010000240.1:0-8050 GCA_032117435.1 Candidatus Nanopelagicales bacterium
TAGGGGCCGTTGGCGGCCTGCGCCTGGAACGCCGAGTCGGCGATGCCGGTCACCGAGCCCTCGGTGCTTCCCGCACGGAAGGCATTGCCCGCGACGATGGCGTAGATGCCGCTGCGTCCCACGGCATTGCGCAGGTCGCGCAGGAGTGCGTCAGGGCCACCCGTGTCGGTCGCCGCGGATCCCGGCAGCACGGCGACGTAGATCGGCAGGCCGGTCGCGGCGATCTGCGCGCGCAAGTCCGACGCCTGGCCGGAGGTGAGGGCGTTCTCCGCAGCGGGGTCGTTATACACCGGGTCGCTCCGCAGCGCGGAGGCCACGGAGTCGATCGACGTGCGCGCCTGCGCCGAGCCGACGCCGAGGGCACCCAGCAGGGCCAGGGCGAGGAGTGCGAGGACAGCCGCCGAGCGCTTCATATCTCGACGCTACCCCGGACGTGGCTCAGTCGCTGATCTGGCAGAGCACGGTCCCGGTCGGTACGGTCGCTCCGACGGTGGCCTCGAGCCCGGAGACGGTGCCGGCCTTGTGGGCAGTGAGCGGCTGTTCCATCTTCATTGCCTCGAGCACCACGATGAGGTCGCCGGCCTGGACGGCCTGCCCCTCCTCGACCGCGACCTTGACGACGGTGCCCTGCATCGGAGCGGCGACGGCGTCGCCGGAGGCTCCGCCCACAGCGGCGCGCTCGCGCTTGCGGCTGGGCTTGGCTGCGCCGTTGCTCGCAGGGCGTGCCGAGGCTCCGAGTCCGGCGGGAAGGGTGACAGCGAGGCGCTTGCCGTCGACCTCCACGGTGACGGACTCGCGCTCTGTCGGCACGTTCGCCGCATCGACAGTGCCCTGGTACGGCGGGATCGCATTGTCGAACTCCGTCTCGATCCATCGCGTGTGCACCGTGAACGCCGAGCCGTCCGCGGGAGCGAATGCGGGATCGTCGACAACGGCACGATGGAAGGTGAGTGCGGTAGCGATGCCTTCCGCGCGGAACTCGGCGAGCGCGCGCCGGGAACGCTCGAGGGCCTCCTCCCGACTGCGTCCGGTCACGATCAGCTTGGCGAGGAGGGAGTCGAAGTTGCCCCCGATGACATCGCCCTGACGGAAGCCCGCGTCGACGCGCACGCCGGGACCGGAGGGTGCGACCCACTCGGTGAGCACGCCCGGTGCGGGCAGGAAGCCGCGACCGGGATCCTCGCCGTTGATGCGGAATTCGATGCTATGTCCGCGCAGGACCGGGTCGTCGTAGTCGATGACCCCGCCCTCGGCGATGCGGAACTGCTCGCGGACCAGATCGATGCCCGCGACTTCCTCGCTCACCGGATGCTCGACCTGGAGGCGGGTGTTGACCTCGAGGAAGGAGATGGTGCCGTCCTCGCCGACGAGGAATTCGCACGTGCCAGCGTTGTAGTAGCCGGCCTCGCGCATGATCGCCTTGGACGCGCGGTAAAGCTCGGCGATCTGCTCATCGCTGAGATAGGGCGCCGGTGCCTCCTCGACAAGCTTCTGGTGGCGCCGCTGCAGCGAGCAGTCGCGCGTGGAGACCACGACGACATTGCCGTGCTTGTCGGCGAGCACCTGGGTCTCGACGTGGCGTGGCCGATCGAGATAGCGCTCGACGAAGCACTCGCCGCGACCGAAGGCTGCGACGGCCTCGCGCACGGCGGAGTCGTAGAGCTCGGGGATCTCCTCGATGGTTCGCGCGACCTTGAGGCCTCGACCACCGCCACCGAAGGCAGCCTTGATCGCGATGGGCAGGCCGTGCTCCTGAGCGAAGGCCACGACCTCATCGGCGCTCGTCACGGGGTCGGGCGTGCCCGGCACCTGGGGTGCACCCGCGCGTGCGGCGATGTGGCGCGCGGAGACCTTGTCACCGAGCGAGCGGATGGCCTCCGGTGGAGGACCGATCCACGTGAGGCCTGCATCGATCACAGCCTGGGCGAAGTCGGCGTTCTCCGACAGGAATCCATAGCCGGGGTGGACCGCATCGGCGCCCGAGCGGCGTGCGACCTCGATGATCTTGGGGATGTCGAGATAGGTCTCGGCCGCGGTGGCACCCCCGAGCGCGTAGGCCTCGTCGGCGACCTCGACGTGGAGGGCATCGCGGTCGGGGTCGGCATAGACGGCGACGGAGGCGAGGCCGGCGTCGCGGCACGCTCGCGCGACGCGGACGGCGATCTCGCCCCGATTGGCGATGAGGACCTTCTGCACGCGCTGCAGTCTAGGGATGCCGGCTCTGGCATGGTGGGCGCATGTCCGCTCCGCGGGATAGGGGGCCGATCCCGGTCGTCCTCGCCTCCGCCTCCCCGTCGCGTCGACGACTCCTCGAGCAGGCCGGGATCGCACCCCGCATCCTGGTCAGCGGGGTCGACGAGGAGTCGATCGAGGAGGCGATGCGGGAGCGCCCTGTGCCAGATGTCGCGCTCGCTCTCGCGCGGGCGAAGGCAGAGGCGGTCGTCGCGGACCCGCGCGTGCCGGTTGGTGCGCTTGTCCTCGGCTGCGACTCCATCTTCGAAGTCGATGGAGTCCGGCTCGGCAAGCCGCCGAACGCCGAGGAAGCCATGCGCCGATGGCAGTCGATGCGTGGCAGATCGGGGATCCTGCACACCGGACACTGCCTCGTGGATACGTCGTCAGGTGGATCCGCGGGTGAGGTTGTGTCGACGCAGGTCGACATGGTGGATGCGCCCGATGTAGAGATCGCGGCGTACATCGGCACCGGAGAGCCGCTCATGGTGGCGGGAGGATTCACCCTGGATGACCTTGGTGCGCCCTACGTCGCGGGCGTGAGGGGCGATCCCGGCAACGTCATCGGCGTATCACTGCCGGCCGTGCGCCGACTGGCCCTATCGCTCGGTCACGCCTGGCCCGCGGTGATGGGCTGGGAGTAGGGATCGACAGCGTCCCCGTTTCGCGGGACGCGGACGTTGCTGCACCTTCGGATGCCTAATCTGTGGTCATGCGTCGACACCTCGCCGTGCTGCTCCCGGCGACCCTGGTCGCAACATCCCTAATCGCGGCGGTCGCGATGACATCGGTGCAGGCTGTCGCCGGCACAGGCGTGTACGCCGAGTGGACGCGTTCCGGCAGCGCGGGGACCATCACGCTCGGGTCGGACGGATTCGACGTGCCCTCGGCATCGTGGACGACGAACGGCACGTCACTCGATGTGCCCACCGGTGCGTCGACGTGGCTCGGTCCCACGACGCCCTTCGGCACCTACTTCGGCTCCTCGCAGGGCAAGCCCTACTTCAATGTGGGCACCGGCGGTGCGGCATCCGTCGATACGACCTACACCTTCACCACGCCGACCCCGGCCGGCACCTGGGGCTTCGCCCTCGGTGACATCGACGCCGATACCGTGCGCATCAGCGCCACCGATGCCGCAGGCAATCCGGTCGCGGTCGCGACTTGGTACCAGGGCGTCTTCAACTATTGCGCCGTCTCGCCCAAGCCCAGCGGCTGCCCGTCCGGAGTGCAGTCCGACGTGCCGACGTGGGATGGCGTGAACACGCTCACCGGCAATGGCTCCGACACGGGGGGTGCCGCAGGGTGGTTCCGTCCCACCCAGGCCATCAAGACGCTCACGTTCACCTTCACGAAGTTGAGCGGATTCCCGATCTTCCAAACGTGGTTCGCCGTCGATGAGCCGGCACCGACCCCGTCGCCGACGGAGACCTCGGCGAGCCCGTCGCCGGAGCCCACCCCCACTCCATCTCCGGAGCCCACTCCATCGCCGACACCGACGCCGACGCCGACACCAACACCGACGCCCACGCCGGAGCCTGAGCCGCAGCGGCCCACCGAGCCGGTGGATCTGCCCAGCGCATTGGCTCCCACGGGTACGACGGTGATCGTCGATCGCCCTATTAGGACCAATGCCGGCCAGACGGTGAAGGTTGCCGTGACATGCAAGGCGTATTCGGTGCGTCGAGCACCCGTGACACCGCGCGGTGACTACGAGCTGTGCACCGTGCGCAAGTATGCAAAGCGGGGCAAGGTTACGGTGACGATGTACGGCAATCCGGCGAAGGTGGTCGTCAACCTCAGGGCGCCGGCCACCGACGAGTACACGTCGTACAAGAAGAAGAGGACCTACTTCACGTAGCAGCCAACGCGCAAGATCGGCAGCTATCGAGGAAGCGCGGAGGCGCGCCAGGCACCGGGCCCCGGTGCCTGTGGCGGCCGGACTTGACGTGAGGGGCGTGCCCAGAGGCTGCGCGTGCGGGTCCGCCGTGGTCCCATCTCGGCCCGCAGGCTGGCAATGGCCGCGATGACGGCCGCGACCTCGGCGGGGGTGGCCTGCCCGCGAATGCTGATCGGCTCGTCGATCACAGCGGGATATTCCCGTGCTTCTTGGGTGGCCTGCTGGCTCGCTTGGTGCGCAGGGCACGCAGGGCACGCACGATCATGGGTCGTGTCTCGTGCGGCAGGATCACCCGGTCCATGTACCCCCGCTCGGCCGCGGCGTAGGGATTTGCCAGTTTCTCCTCGTACTCCTCGATGATGCGCGCACGCTCGGCTTCCGGATCCGCGGCCGCGGCGAGTTCCTTGCGATAGAGGATGTTAACGGCGCCTTGCGCCCCCATGACCGCGATCTGCGCTGTGGGCCACGCGAGGTTGATGTCCGCGCCGAGATGCTTGGAGCCCATCACCACGTATGCGCCGCCGTAGGCCTTGCGAGTCACGACGGTGACGAGCGGCACAGTGGCCTCGGCGTAGGCATAGATGAGCTTGGCGCCGCGGCGGATGATGCCGTCCCACTCCTGGCCTGTGCCGGGGAGGAAGCCCGGGACGTCGACGAAGGTGAGGACGGGGACATTGAAGGCATCGCAGGTGCGCACGAAGCGAGCCGCCTTCTCGGAGGCATCGATGTCGAGCGTTCCGGCGAACTGCATGGGCTGATTGGCGACGACGCCCACGGGACGGCCCTCGACGCGACCGAAGCCGCAGACGATGTTGGGGGCAAAGAGCGGCTGGACCTCAAGGAACTCATCGTCGTCGAGGACGTGCTCGATGACGCGGTGCATGTCATACGGCTGATTGGGGGAGTCGGGGATGAGCGTGTCGAGCTCGCGATCGTGATCGGTGATGTCGAGGCCGGCCTGGGCGTCATAGATCGGTGCTTCATCGAGGTTGTTACTCGGCAGGTAGGACAGGAGCGCACGGACGTAGTCGAAGGCATCCGTCTCGTCCGCCGCCATGTAGTGCGCCACGCCAGACTTGGAATTGTGGGTCTGGGCTCCGCCGAGGTCCTCGAAGGCGACGTCCTCTCCAGTGACCGTCTTGATGACATCGGGTCCGGTGATGAACATGTGCGATGTCTTGTCGACCATGACGATGAAGTCGGTGATGGCGGGGGAGTAGACGGCGCCACCGGCGCATGGACCCATGATGAGAGAGATCTGGGGGATGACGCCGGAGGCCTGGACATTGCGGTTGAAGATCTCGCCGTAGAGACCGAGGGAGACGACGCCTTCCTGGATGCGGGCGCCGCCCGAGTCGTTGATCCCGATGATGGGGCACCCCGTCTTGAGGGCGAGGTCCATCACCTTGACGATCTTCTCGCCGAAGACCTCGCCGAGCGAGCCGCCGAAGACCGTGAAGTCCTGCGCGAAGACGCACACCGGGCGTCCGTCGATCGTGCCGTAGCCCGTGATGACGCCATCGCCGTAGGGCCGGTCGTTCTCGAGGCCGAAGTTGTGCGAGCGGTGGCGGGTCAAGCCGTCGATCTGCTGGAAGGACCCGTCGTCGAGGAGCGCCTCGATGCGCTCCATGGCGGTGAGCTTGCCCTTCGCGTGCTGCTTGTCGACGGCTGCCTGCCGTCGCCCCGCTGCGTCGGTGCGGCGACGGACGAGTTCCTCGGCCTTCTCCGCGCTCGTGTGCGGGATGCCGGAGGTGGAAGAGGTGGTCACGCGCGTACCTTAGCCGGATGAGCGTCGGCCCCGGCAGCCCCGAGCGGGCCCCCCTCGGACCGTTGAACCTCCTCGCGGCGACGCCCTGGTCACCCTGGCCGCTGCCCGAAGTGCTGGAGACAACCGCTTCGACGATGGCGGATGTGGAACGCCGTGCCGCCGAGGGCAGCCCTGAAGGCACGGTCGTGGTGGCCGAGGAGCAGACCGCGGGGCGTGGCCGACGTGGTCGCACCTGGGAGTCCGCGGCGCGGGCCGGCCTGTGGTGGAGCCTGCTGCTGCGACCCGCCGTGCGCACGGACCGACTCGGGTGGCTCCCCCTGATCGTGGGCGTGGGTGTCGCTCGCTCCCTCGGTCGCGTGACAGGCGTCGAGGCTCGCCTGAAGTGGCCCAATGACGTCCTTGTCGGAGATCGCAAGGTGGCCGGAATCCTCGGCGAACGCCTTGGCAGCGGGGATGTGGTCGTGGGCGTCGGCATCAATGTGGATCAGGTGGCGAGCGAGTTGCCCGACGGAGGCACGTCACTGCGGATGCTCGGCCATCCGATGGACCGCACGGAACTGCTCGTCGATGTCCTGATCTGCGTTGCCGAGACCTATCGGAGGTGGGACGCGGGAGACGCCATCGAGGAGGAGTACGCCGACTTCTCCTGCACGCTGGGTCATGGGGTGTCCGCCGACCTCGGTGGGCGAGTGATCGTCGGTGTGGCGCGTCGGCTGGGCCCTTCGGGTGAACTCGTCATCACCGGAGCGGACGGGGTCGAGCATGTCGTCTCCGCTGGCGATGTGACCGTCCGGCATCGTCCGGCCTGACCGGCTGCGCGCCGGTGGGACGCCGTGCCACGATGGGTGCATGGGATACCCAACGAAGCTCCTCGGCGAGGGCGAGGTCATCGAGTTCGAGATGCACCCCCACTGGCGGGGACTCATCTGGCCGGTCATCTGCCTATTGCTCACGGTCTTCATCGGTGTATGGCTCTACGTCTCGCTCGGATCGTGGTCGTGGAGCGAGGGTGGCCTGGTCGAGACGATTGGCCGGGGCGCCATCGTCATCGGGGGTCTGCTCATCCTCATCCTCTGGGTGATCCGCCCGTTCCTCTATTGGGTGACGACGCAGTACGTCTTCACCAATCGACGCATCATCACGCGAGCGGGAGTGATCTCCAAGAAGGGGCGGGACATGCCCCTGGCAAAGGTCAACAACGTGTCCTTCGAGGTCGGGGTGCTCGGCCGCCTTCTCAACTACGGCCGACTCGAGGTCACCTCGGCCAGCGACGAGAATCTCGTCATCGACGACGTGCCGAATGTCGAGGTCATCCAGCGCGATGTCTATCGCCTGCACGAGCAGGATGACGATCGTCGACGCCAGCGCAGTGGCGAGCAGGGCGGAGACCCCGTGCTTCCGGATGATGGGACCTGATCCCACTGCTGCCCTCGAGGAGGTCGTCCTCGGTGCGGCACCGTCGTACACGCGGGCTGACCTCATCCGGCTGTCCGGCGTACCCGATGATCTTGCGCGGTCCCTGTGGCGGGCGCTCGGATTCCCGGACACGGGGGGTGCCGCGGCCTTCACCGACGCGGATCTCGAGGCGCTGCGGACGGTGCATGGGCTGATCCAGCGCGGTCTGCTCGATGACGACACGGCGATTGTCCTCGCCCGAAGCCTGGGCCAGTCGACGGCACGCCTTGCGGACTGGCAGGCCGAGGCGGTGGGCAGGCTCCTGGTGGAGCAGGAGCACCTCGAAGGCCGCGACATCTCCGAGGATCCCGAGGTTGTCGAGCGCATCATCGCGCGCACGGCTGAGTTGGTCGAGCCCATGGAACAACTTCTCGACTACGCCTGGAGGCGCCAGCTCGCCGCCGTGCTCGATCGCAGGCTGGCGCGTACCGAGGTAATCGGGGAGCCCAGCGCCGACGGCACGGTGGGGTTTGCCGACCTGGTCGGCTTCACCCGCCTGAGTCGACAGCTGGAGGACGCGGACCTCGCAGCGCTCGTGGAGAGATTCGAGTCGGTGAGCGCCGATGTTGTGGCGGCGACGGGGGCTGCCCTCATCAAGACGGTCGGGGACGAGATCCTCTTCGTGGCGGACGACCCCGGCACGGCTGCGGAGACAGCACTCGGCCTCCACGATGCGCACGCGCGCGACCTGGACG
>JAULZJ010000241.1:0-3130 GCA_032117435.1 Candidatus Nanopelagicales bacterium
GGTCGCGACACGGGTGACAAGGCTGGCGCGCGTCGAGACGAGCCGACCTCGCGTATCCCAACCCCATGACTGACCCTCATTGCCCGGATCCTTGATGAGTGCGATCTGCGGTGACGCACCGGCGATGGTGTACCCGATGACCGACTCTCGCCCATCCGGGTAGCTAATCGAGCACAGCATCTGCGCAGCCGGCGCCGCGAATCCGTAGCGGGTCCAGTCCGATGATGCGCAGGAATCGCGACCGGCGTAGCGGAACGTCATCTGCCGCCCAGACTCGTTGGCGAAGGCGAGGACGCGGCCCCCCGCGCCCCAGGTCACCTGGGACATCCGGCGTTCGTTGTTCCACACCTCCGTCGCCATGCCGTCTCGAAAGAGCGTGACGACGCCCTGCGTATCGGTGAACTCCCACGTTGAGTCGCCGACGCGGGTCAGCGCATTCTGGAATCCCGCGGTGCCGCCGATCTGCTCGTACACGCCGAGCGAATTGCGGACGAAATTCAGCCGCGTGGAGTCCCACCCGATCAGCGTCACCGTGTCTGGCAGGACTCCTGTCGTGAGCAGTGAGTTGGCTCCAGCGCCAGCCAGGTCGCCGGAGGTGCCTTCGGTTAGCGGCACTCGCGGCTCCCTGCCGCTCAGGGCGACGGCTGGCCCCCAAACAACCGTCCCCGTGGCAACCGCACCCACGCGAACCTTGCTACGAGATGCCTTGGTCACCGGAATGACGGCGTTGACGTCGAGGCGGCCGAACTCCGCACCGAGCTTCTTCACGGTGCGCCAGTCACCCGCACGTGTGCGCACCGCGATGTGGAATCCCTCGACTTGAGCCCGCTCCCGAGCCGGGTAGGCGAAGCGCACGAGCGCCTTGCCCGGTTGGGTGGAGCGAGTCGTGGCACGCGGCGCAGCGGGGATATCGACAGCCTCAGTGTCCTGGCCGTCCTCCACCAGGCTTGCCCAGGCGGATCCGGTCCCCAGCACCAGCCGCCAACCCGTCGGAAGCCCCGGCGAGGGCTCCATGCCCGACGTCCACGCAAGGCGCGCCGCGGTCTCCCCGAGCGGCCCCAGGAGCGGCCGGGCCGACCAGGATGAGGTGACAGTGCCGGTGACCGTGTCGACCTCAGCACCTCCCACCTCCAGCGGGGCACCCCCTGAGGTCCCATGCACCCCCACCGCAAGTCGGCCGATGGAACGCCAACCCCCATCGGATCCGGGGATCTCCACCTCGTAGAGGCCTCCTGCATCGAGCCGCACGGGCACGGTGTCGAAGCCATTGATCAGTCGGGAGTTCACCACGACCGCGCGCCGAGGTGTGCGCAGATCCACGAGCCGGTAATCGACCGAGTCCTTATCGGCCAGGGCCGCGGAATAGATGAGCGGGAAATCCCCGGACCGCACGCTGCCCGACGGCATGACGCCTACCGACGGTGGCGCACTAGGCCAGAGTTCGCCAGTCGCGGCCTCAGCGACCGCGAGGGGGCCGACCGTCTCGATGCCCGCTACCGCGTTGCTCCCGGCACCTTCGGCAGTGTCGTCGGCAGCAAGGGCCATCGGCGGCAGGCTGCTCGCTAGGAGTCCGGCGATGAGCAAGGAGGAGGTGGTCAGGGCAAGCGACCGGGCAGGCGTTCGACGCATGTGGGACAATATCCCAGCGGGTCAGACGCGAAGCAAGGCAGATGGCGCAGGGATACGCGTCAGCCGTTTCGTGGACTGCGTAAGTGGTGGGAATCAGGCGGTGCGGTCGTCGATCGGGACGTAGTCGCGCAGGGGCTCGCCGATATAGACCTGGCGCGGACGGCCGATCTTGGTCTGCGGGTCATTGATCATCTCGCGCCACTGGGCGATCCAGCCCGGGAGTCGCCCGAGAGCGAAGAGCACGGTGAACATGCGCGTGGGGAAGCCCATCGCCTTGTAGATCAGGCCCGTGTAGAAGTCGACATTGGGATAGAGCCGGCGCGAGACGAAGAAGTCGTCGGCCAGAGCGACCTCTTCCAGGCGCAGCGCGATGTCGAGCAGCGGATCCTTGACGTCGAGTGCGGCGAAGACGTCGTACGCCGCCTTCTTGACGATCGCCGCACGCGGGTCGTAGTTCTTATAGACGCGGTGGCCGAATCCCATGAGCTTGACGCCATCCTGGCGATCCTTCACCTGGCGGATGAAGGTGTTCACTCCCCCGCCGGAGGCGTGGATGTTCTCGAGCATCTCCAGCACGGCCTGATTGGCGCCGCCGTGCAACGGACCGAAGAGCGCATTGATCCCCGCCGAGACCGAGGCGAAGAGGTTGGCGTGCGAGGAGCCCACGAGTCGCACCGTCGACGTCGAGCAGTTCTGCTCGTGGTCCTCGTGGAGCACCAGGAGCATATTGAGCGTCTTGGACACCACCGGGTCGATGACGTACTCCTCCGCCGGGACCGCGAAGGTCATGCGCAGGAAGTTGTCGATGAAGCCGAGGGAGTTGTCGGGGTAGATGAAGGGCTGGCCGACAGACTTCTTATAGGCGTACGCCGCGAGGGTCGGCAGTTTGGCCAGCAGGCGGACCGTGCTGATCTCTACCTGCTCAGGATCGAAGGGGTCCAGCGAGTCCTGGTAGAAGGTCGACAACGCCGACACCGCTGAGGAGAGCACCGGCATCGGGTGTGCATCGCGGGGGAAGCCATCGAAGAAGGCGCGCAGCTCCTCGTGGAGCATCGTGTGGCGCTTGATGCGGAGCTTGAAGTCGCCCAGCTCGTCGACGGTGGGCAGGTAGCCGTAGATGAGGAGATAGGCAACCTCCAGGTAGGAGGAGTGCTCGGCGAGCTGCTCGATGGGATATCCGCGATAGCGGAGGATGCCCTTGTCGCCGTCGATGTAGGTGATCGCGGAAGAGCACGACGCCGTGTTGACGAAGCCGTGGTCGAGGGTCACATCGCCGGTGGTCGCGAGGAGGCGGCTGATGTCGAGCCCGGACTCCCCAATGGTCGAGGGCACGCGCTCCAGGGGCAACTCACCGCCGGGATAGCTCAGGACCACGTCGGACACGCATGACCTCCTGTGCCAGAGGGCCCTTCGTGGGGGCCCGACCTCTGCGCTGTTGGCGGGCCCCACCGTATCCCGCAGCGGAAGCCCCTGAACCCGCGGGTAGGTCAGTCCCAGAGGC
>JAULZJ010000242.1:0-3815 GCA_032117435.1 Candidatus Nanopelagicales bacterium
CCAATGACAACGGTGCGAAGCAGGCCATGGTGCGCAATGGGATGGGAGCGGCGATCATGCCCCAGCTGGCCGTGGACCTCGGGGATCCCGACGTCATCGTCCTGCCGACGGATCCGCCGATCCCCCCGCGCTCCATCCTGCTGGCACTCCCACCGGAGTCGCGCCGGACTCCTGCACTCACCCGCTTCATCGAGATCAGCCGTGAAGTCGCCGGCGAGCGGCTCAGTCCTCCCGCGGGTTAGGGTCCTGAGGAGGCCAATCGGGGGGAGCGCTGTGAATCGTCCATCCATGTACGCCGCCACGATAGGTCTGGTAACCGCATTTCTCTTCGGCTTCACCTTCGCGCCATCGGTCGCAGCCCAGGAACGCAGCATCCTGTCCCTGCTTCGATCCCTCGCGATCGCACCCGAGAAGCCATCCGGCTACGACCGCGACCTCTTCCCGCACTGGGACTACATAGGCAACGGATGCGATGTGCGCGACCTGGTCCTCATCGCCGAGGCGCGTGAGGGACCCAGCACGGGTGACGCGTGCCCTGTCGGTCGCGGACGCTGGTTCTCCGCGTTCGACGGCGTCACGATCCGCGACCCGTCGCAGTTGGACATCGACCACATGGTGCCGCTCGCCGAGGCATGGGGGTCTGGTGCACGTCGCTGGACCACCTCGGTGCGCGAGGCCTTCGCCAACGACGTCGGCTACTCACGCTCGCTCATCGCGGTCACCGCTTCCAGCAATCGGTCCAAGGGTGACCAGGACCCGGCCGAGTGGCTCCCACCGCGGACCGCGTATCGATGCGCCTACGTCAGCGACTGGATCGCAGTGAAGTGGCGCTGGCGACTGAACGTCGACTCCCGCGAGGAGGGCGCACTCCGCGTGCTCGTCAACTCATGCGGCAACCCGAGGATCACCGTGCCCACTCGCGCTCGCTAGTCGTGCGTGTCGAACTTGCGGAAGCCGAAGTAGTAGACGTACACCACCGCAAGGATCGGGCCCACGGTGATCATGAGAAAGGGCACAACCCCCCCGGTGCCCGCCTGGATGTAGGCGAGAGCGGTCACGACCACAGCGATGCCGATGACCACGGCCAGAGCAGCGAAGGCATAGCGCTGTGGGGGCCGCGCCGACCACGGCACGGGGACGGTGTCGGGGGACGGTGAGTCGGACATTGCCAGAGCGTGGCACACCTTGACGGCATCGGCGACAGGGGCGATCGCGCGATGTCTCAGAAGGGGACCTCGGCATCGAGATCGACGGTGACCGATTCGGCATATGCGAGGAGGGACATCCGCGGGCGTTCGGCGCCCCGTGATACCTCGTCCGTCACCGGCGGGGGAGCCACCCCGTCGCGGTCCTGGCCGCGATACGCGGAGCACCACCGGGATACCGGGCACCACTCGCAGTGGCGCCCGAGACTGGGCGCGGCGGGGGAATAGAGAATCGTGTCAATCGCTTCGGCGATCGTGGCCCTGGCGATGAGCACGGCCTCGGCATCCGAGGTGTCGAATCCCCGCACCTCGCGCCCGTCCGTGCGCAGGATCTCCACCTCCACGCGCGAGGGCCTGCGCGTCGCACTCGCCTCGCCGCTCACCGGATCTAGGCCATCGGCGAGCAGGCACATCGTCACTGCGACCTGCGGGTAGCGCTCGAACACCTCGGCTGCCGACTGCGGCATCTCGTGGTGAACACCGACGCTCTTAGTCTCGCGAACGAGATAGCCATCACTCGTCTCGATCACGAGGTCTGCACGAGTGCTCATGACGACGTCGACGTCGGTGTCCCAGGCAGTCAGCGTCTGCTCGGGATACGCCGCCACCACATCGGGGCGCTCCAGTGGACAGCCCTCGATGTGCTGCAGGAGGTAGGGGCGCAGGGCGGAGTACGTCGTGTCATCCCATCCCAGCATCTCTGCCACCTCCCCCATCCCTTCACCAGGCACCGGAAGGTCTGCTGCCGAACACGCCACGAGACGTGCGTGCGCGTGCTCGAGCCAGGAGTGCAGATACGTGCCACGCAGCATGGCCTCGGTCGTCTCCCGCCGCGCTCGCGGTAGGGCGAGCTCGCGCTCGAGATGGACCTGCCATGTGCACGTGCGGGCGGCCGTCAGATCGCCGGGGCTCAAGGCTCGCGTCCAAAGAGCGGGACCGGCGACTCCGAGCACTCCGGGGAGCCGGGCGGGGCCGGGACACTCGTAGCGGACCGAGCACGTCGCGCAGCGTCCACCGGGGTTGAAGGCTCCCCCGCCGAGGACGTGGATGCGCTCAGCAACAGCACCGCCGAAGTTTGCGCGCACATCGTCGGCATTGCCCTCGAAGAGCAGCGCATCGGTGGCATCCAGCATCCCGATCTCGCGTACACGCACGTGCTGAGCGGGAGCGGGCTGCGAAGCGGCAGCCGGCCAGCGCTCTCGCCAGAGGCTGCCTTCCTGACGCATGATCGCGTCAGCCGCGACGCGGGCATAGACGGCGAGGTACGCAGGATCCCGACGGCGTGAGCCCGCCTGCTGCCAGGTGAGGACGTGGAAGTCACGCAGGCCACCATCCCGACTCACATGCAGGATCCCCCACGCCGACCACTCGACGCGCACATCGACTTCATCGGCGGCAAAGAACTCGCGCACGACAGTGTCGTCAGGGAGCTCACCGGCATCCCGCAGGCGCGCGACCGCGATGAGGTAGCCCTGGAGCGCCTCGCGAGCAGCTTCCTCCGTAGCCTCCGCGACACCGCCCGTGGTGGACGCGCAGACCTGGGCGAGCGCCACATCGGGGTCCCTGCCCGCGGACAGCACGGAGTACGCCGCATCGCGCGCCAAGCCGAGCGCAAAGGAGTTGAAGGGCGGGTAGGTAGGTCGGATCGACGAATCGCGGTCGACCTGCAGGGTGGGCCGCGCCTTCACAGCGATCTGAGTCGGGCACTCCCACTGCTCCTCGCCGCGCAGGTGAGCAGCGCTCACGCGGACGAGTCGGTCGCGGACGACCACTCGCCACGGCGGTGTCCACGGTGGAATCTCGACCTGACTCACCCCTGCACCTCGTCATCGAGGATGTCGAGCAGGTCCCCCGCCGGCGCCGGCGCAGCGATGGTGTCCGCGCCGCGTTGCACGAGTCCACGGTCATGCAGCGCAGCATTGCTCTCGGGGCTTCCTGGCTTGGGGGCTCCACTGCGCTGCGCCGGGCACACGGACTGGAAGTCGCAGTAGCGGCACAGCGGCCCGGGACGCGCCTCCCAGGCGCCGTCGGTAGCCATGGCAGCGCGCTGCTCGTGTGCGGCTTCGAGGTCCGCCAGTGCTCGTCGGATTGCTGAGGGGTAGACCGGGCGCTTCACCGCGCGCGGCTCCTTGAGGTAGAGCAACTCGATCTCGGCGATGGGCTCGCCCATGTCCTCGAGTGCCGCGGCGTAGAGCAGTTGCTGGCGCCAATAGGACCACCAGTACTTGGGCTTGGGAGCACCCGTCTTGTAGTCGGTCACGCGCAGGCCCGGGTCGGCGACAGCGATGCGATCGATGTGACCGAGGAAGGGCAGACCGGCCAGGTCCGTGCGCACCTCTCGCTCGAGACCATCACGGGCAACCTCGACGCGCGACGGATCCTCGGTGTCCCAGTACGACGACAATGCCCGAGCACTTCCCTCGCGCACCTCCGTCTCGTCGATCCCCTGGCCTTCGACGAGAGCCAGCTCCGAGATCAACGCCTCAGCCAGGAATCTGTCGGCGGCCGCGGGCAGGCGATCCTCCGGCGACAGTGAGAGCAGGTGCTCGAGCGCGCTGTGGACCGCACGACCGATGACCAGTGCTGCGGTCGAGGGAGTCTCCCATCGCT
>JAULZJ010000243.1:0-18228 GCA_032117435.1 Candidatus Nanopelagicales bacterium
GTCACACTGAAGACGGCGAAACCCGCTGCCAGCAGCCCGAGGACGAGGATGGGCGCGTAGGAACTCACCACACTCCTCCGAAACGTCCTGCGACTCAGCCCGTCAGGGACGGACTCGCCGCTCCACCGGGCACGTGCGCGGGACCCCTTGTCCTACGCGCTCGCAGTCTATCCGCGGGCTCGACGCCTCAACGCCGACCCCGGTGCAGGGCGACGATGCCACCCGTGAGGTTGAGCCACTCGGCGTCGCGCCACCCCGCGGCACTTAGCAATCCGGCTAGGTCCTCCTGGTCGGGCCACGCCCTGATCGACTCGGCCAGGTAGACATAGGCATCCGGATTCGAGGAGGCGCGACGGGCAATGCCGGGCAGGGCACCCATGAGATACCGCGAGTAGATGGTGCGGAAGGGTCCGAAGGATGGGTGGGAGAACTCGCATACGACAAGGCGCCCGCCAGGCCTGGTGACCCTGGCCATCTCGGCGAGGGCCCCTTCCGGGTCCACGGTGTTGCGCAGGCCGAAGGAGATGGTGACCGCGTCGAAGGAGCCGTCCGCGAAGGGCAGCCGCATGGCGTCGCCCGCCACGAAGGGCAGGCCTGGCTCGCGCCGGTGCCCCACGGCGAGCATGCCCTGGGAGAAGTCGCAGGGAACCACCGTGGCTCCCCGCGCGGCGAGGGGGGCACTCGAGGTGCCGGTGCCGGCCGCCAGGTCGAGGATCCGCTCCCCGGGGCGAGGTGCGACGGCGTTGACCACGGCCCGGCGCCACAGCCTGGTCTGGCCGAGGGCGAGGAGGTCATTCGTGAGGTCGTAGCGCTCAGCCACCTCGTCGAACATCGCCGCAACCTCGTCGGGCTGCTTCTCGAGATCCGCTCGGGCCATGCCGGCATCCTCCCAGCGGTGCCTCGCCATGGCATGCCGGGCTGGTCCGACAGAGGCGGCTCCGCCGACTCGCCGGGCTGGTCCGACAGAGGCGGCTCCGCCGACTCGCCGGGCCACATGGCGGGCCGTACCCTCGGGGCGTGGCCATCCCGGTGCTCCCTGCGACAGCGGTGCCCCGAGTGCGGACCATGCCACTCGAGGACCCCGGTCCACTCCTGGACCGACTGCCCGATGCCACGGGCACCGCGTGGGTGCGCGGCGGGGACGGTCTCGTCGGTTGGGGCGTGGCCGCCGCGATCGATGTCAACGGCGATGAGCGATTCAGCCGCACCCAGCGCTGGTGGTCGGAGTGGTGCCGCACCGCGGACATCGACGATCCGCTTCAACTGCCAGGCACGGGGCCCGTGGCCTTCGGCTCCTTCACCTTCGATCCCTCGCCCGCATCCGGACGCACGTCACGCATCGTGGTGCCCCGTGCCGTCCTGGGGCGCCGCCAGGGACGCGCGTGGCTCACTGTCGTCGATGACGCGGATGACGTGCTTCCCTCCGATGCCCTGCTCCCCGCACCCACGACGCCGCCGGCACCGTCGCGCGTCGACTGGGTCCGGGGCACGCGCACATCGGAGGAGTGGAAGGACGCGGTCGACGAGGCTATCCAGCGCATCGGGCGCGGCGAGGTCGACAAGGTCGTCCTCGCGCGCGATGTCATCGCCGAGGTGAGCGACGACTTCGACGCCCGCTACCTCCTGCAGCGCCTGGCCGCGGCATACCCCGAGTGCTGGACCTTCCAGGTCGACGACATGGTGGGTGCCACGCCGGAGCTCCTCGTCCGCCGCACGGCTGACACGGTGCTGTCCCGGGTGCTCGCAGGCACGGTGAAGCGGCGAGGTGACGAGAGCGAGGATGCGAGCCTTGCCCAGGCCCTTCTCGGCAGTGGCAAGGATCTCGAGGAGCATGAGTACGCCGTGCGCTCCGTCGCGCGCGCACTCGGGCACCACTGCACCGACCTGCGTGTGCCGCAGGAGCCCCACGTCCTGCGGCTGGCCAACGTCCAGCACCTCGCCACGGATGTCACGGGTCGCCTCGCGGATGGCGCGCCCGTCCTGGCACTGGCGGCGTCGCTGCACCCGACGGCAGCCGTGTGCGGGACGCCCACGGAGCGTGCGTCTGCCATGATCCGCGAACTCGAGGGGATGGACCGCGGACGCTACGCGGGTCCGGTCGGCTGGTTCGACAGTCGCGGTGACGGAGAGTTCGGCATTGCCCTGCGCTGCGCGGAGGTGCGACCGGGATCCCTGCGCCTCTTCGCAGGCTGCGGCATCGTCAGCGGTTCGGACCCCGAGGCTGAGCTTGCCGAGTCGCGGGCCAAGTTCGCGCCCATCAGGCAGGCACTCGCCTAGCACTGAGGCAGTCGCGCCCCGTCACCGCACCTAGGCTGGGCCCATGAGCGAGGGTGCGCCACGTATCGAACGGCGCCGGCGCATCCTGGAAGCGGCCCATGACCTCTTCGAGGATCACGGCATCGCCGCCACCTCGCGACGCGACGTGGCGGCGGCCGCCGATGTCGCCACGCGGTCTGTCAATGCCGTCGCCCCCGACCGGAGCGGACTGCTCGCCGCGGTCACGGCGGCCCTGCCATTCCCTCCCACGTCGCAACGCATGCAGGAGCAGGCCAAGGACGCCTCCGGCGAAGCGCTCCAGACGATCCTGGCGGCTGCGCGTGACGCTTTCGGCGCTCCCGCCTCCGTGTGGGACGTCATCGAGCTGCAGGCCACCGTCCTCGCCGCCTTCGACGACGAGCTCGGCGAGATCGTGCGCGCGCGGGTCGCCCTGCGCTGGGAGGCAGCCCGCTCCGTCGTGCGCCAACTCCGTGGCGAAGGCGCGGTCGACAGCACGATCGACGACGACGCCGCCACCCTCCACCTGCTCGCCGTAGGAGCAGGTCTCGCGATCCTGGATGGCCTCACCCCCCGGCCCGTCGAGGCAAGCGCGTGGGTGCGCCTCACCTCCAGATTGCTGGAGTCCCTCGCCGCCATCGATCCGCCGGGACGCGGCTACACCGGCACACGCAGGCCGTGGCGCATCCGCGTGATCGCACCCCCGACCCAGTCCGATAGCGGCGGGTCCGCCGCGACCGCCCGCGTCCTGCGCGTCCTCGCTCTCGTAGGCGCGGATGTCATGACGCTCTTCACGCACTCCCAGGATGACGGCAATCACCTGATCGACCTGATCTGCGTCGCACCCGAGACGCTCACGCGCGACGATCTCTCACGCACGCTTGCCACCGCAGGTCAGCGCGTGCTGGTAGCACCGGGTGCGCCCGAGGACGAGGACGACCTGGTCACGCGCATCCTCGACGTCGCCGCCGAGCTCGTCGAGCACCCCGAGCGCGCCCCACGGGCCGCAGCCGAACTCGTCCTCGCGGATTCATGGACGGTCGAGCCGGCCACGGAAGGCGAGGATGCTGCGAGCGAGGTGATGCGACTCCAGTGGACTCCGGACCATCATGTGGTCCTGCGACGCGAGGGAGCGCCGTTCGTCGCCGTCGAGCGCGCACGCGCCTCGGCACTGCTGCGCCTGGTAGATGCCGTCGCGAATGCGCCCGCCGGGACCGGGGGCTTCGGCTGGGTGGAGTACCTCCGCGACGGGACTCGGGTGGTGATCCGCCTCGCACGACCTGAGGATGCGGAAGGCGTCGCCGAAATGCACGAGCGCTCCTCGGAGTCCACGCGCTACCAGCGGTACTTCACGCCCATCACGGACTGGCGCGAGGATCGACTGCGCCGGATCGCCGGCGGTCATCGCGGTGCCACCCTCGTCGCCGTGAACTGGCGCGGCGAAATCGTCGGCCTCGGGAATATCTTCCCCGATCGCCCGGGTGACACTTCCACGGCGGAGGTGGCCGTCATCGTCGAGGACGCCTGGCAGGGCCGGGGGCTCGGAGGTCGGATGCTCGGGCACCTCGTCGATCTCGCGCGACGTCAGGGATTCGACGACCTGCTCGCGCTCGTGCTCGCCAGCAACACCGGCATGATGCGTCTGCTCGAGCGCCTGGACCTGGACTGGCACCGGGACACGGATCCGGATCTGGGCCCGACCATCGTGCGGATGACGGCCGCGCTCAGGTGAGGGCATCCTCCACGGCGGAGTCGATCGTGCGGACCAGTGCCAACTCCGCCTGCCGGGGTGCGCATCGCGCGATGATCACGCGCACACCTGACGGCCGCTGAGCAAGTACCTGGCGCAATTCGCTCGACGACTCGACGGTCGTCACCTCCACACGCGGTGCGGTGAGCAAGAGTGCCAAGTCCGCCCCGTGCGGGGTGCCGAAGACGCGGTCGAAGTCGGGTGCGAACTCAGGAGCTCCCTGCTCCAAGGCCGAGAAGATCCCACCGCCGTCGTTGTCGATCACGATGTAGTCCAGGCGCGGCCGCGGCTCCTGCTCCGGTGCGAGCAGCCCATTGCGGTCGTAGATCGCCGTGAGATCGCCGATGAGTGCGTACGTCGTCGCGGGGGCATGTCGAAGCGCGTGTGCCACGGCCGCGCCCCATGCGGTGGATACCACCCCGTCGATACCCGACGTACCTCGATTGCCGATGCACCGAGCACGCAGCGGGCCGGCGTACATCGACAGGTGACGCACCGGCCAGGACGGCCCCACCACGACGAGATCGTCCTCTCCCGCTGCCTCAGCGACAATGCGCGCGACGACTGGCCCGGTCAGCAGGTCCTCAGAGAGGGCGCCATCGATGACGCGGGCCGCGATGACGTCGAGTTCGCGCCAGCGCGCCCACCAGCCGAGATCGGGCGCGGAGTCAGGAATCGGGACTGCATCCACGACGGCACTCGCCGTGCGCACAGGGTCGACCCGACCTAGGCGCGGGGGCACATCGACAGCGATATGCACGCGCGCAGCACGTAGCAGTTCCGAGACGGAGCGGTGCAACCCGACGCGTCCGACGCTCACCACGACATCCGGCACGAGATCGAGCTCCCGGGCGGATGAGCAGACCAATGGGCCATGTCGCAAGGCATGGGGGTGCGATGAAAGATTGCCCGACGGCTCACTGATCACGGGCCAGCCCATGCCGGCGGCCAGATCAGCGGCTGCCACGCGCGTGGCCGGATCGTCGAAGTCGCCCACGACGAGGACTCCCCGACTCGGTGATACGTCTGCGATGCCGGCGGGCAGCAGCGACGCGAGTGGCATGCGAGCCGGAGTCGATGCGTCGAGGCGACGCCGAGTGAGCTGGTTCACGGCATGCTCACCGGCCACGACAAGGGGCTCTGCGAGCGGGACATTGAGGTGAATCGGTCCCCGATGCGCGCCGTCTGCCGCCGTCAGCGCCTCGGTGACGGCCGCGCGCAGCCCGATCTCGTCGAGGTCTTCGAGATCAAGTGACGCCACGGGGTCCGGGCCGAAGAGCTGGCGCTGGTCGATGGTCTGATTCGCCCCGGTCCCGCGCATCGCGCCGGGACGGTCGGCAGTTACCACGACAAGCGGAACTCCCGAGTAGGCCGCCTCGACTACCGCGGCATGCAGGTTGACCGCAGCCGTGCCCGAGGTGGTGACGACTGCTGTCGGCTGACCCGAGATCCTGGCCAGCCCGAGCGCGAGATAAGCGGCACTGCGCTCATCGATGCGCACATGCAGCCGCAGTAGCCCACCGCGCTCCGCATCCGCCAGCGCGAGGGCCAGCGGCGCTGAACGCGATCCGGGAGCGAGGACAACGTCATCCACGCCACCGGCGATCAGCTCCTCGACGATGGCGGCAGCCATCCGCGGTGACGTGACGGGCATGCGGGAAGGCTCTCACGCCTCCAGGGCGGCGACGAGTTCGGCACCACCGGAATCCCAGGCGTCGACCAGTCGCTGTCGCCACCATCGCGCGCGCTGATCTCCGACGAGATCACGGGCCGCCATCAAGGCGTCGAGGTCGGGTGCGATGCGCTCGACCGGAAGGTGCCCGTCGAAGGGGAGCAGTGGGGGTGAGATGACATCGCGGGCGAGCAGCGCGCCGGTGCCGAGTCCGCATGCGGGCGGGTCCCCGGTGAGGGCGGCCGCGAGGGCGAGCCCGCCGGCGAGCCCGACGGCGGAATCGAGGGCACCGCTCACGACGACGGGGCCACCCCACGCACGCGCGAGCGCCAATGCCGCGGCGACACCGCCGAGCGGGGCGGCCTTGAGGATGACGATGTCCGCTGCTTCGAAGGCGCGCGGGTCGCCAAAGCGCACCGACTCGTCGAGGGCGATGGGCAGGTCGATGGCGCGGCGCAGGATCAAGGTCTCGTCGATAGTGGCGCAAGGCTGCTCGACGTACTCGATGCCATAAGCCCCGAGGCGGGCGAGCGCGCGCACGGCGTCATCGGCCGACCAGCCGCCGTTGGCGTCAAGCCGGATGCTCGCACTGCCGCCCCCCTTCGATGCCAGGGCGCTGTCAGCGACATCGCGCACGGCAGCGACGCGTGCCTCGTCATCGGCGAGCACCTCGCCCATCGCCGCGACCTTCACCTTGATCGTCGTGCACCCGTGCTCGAGCACAGCCTGGCGCGCGAGGGCGGCAGCGTCCTGTGCGGAGACAGCGGGGATGATCGCATTGACGGGCACGAGTTCGCGCCGAGCCTCGGGCCATGCGCCAAAGGCGGCCTCGACCGCTGACGCCAGCCAGAGTGCGCATCCACGGGGTGCGTAGTCGTCGAAGGGAGCGAAGTCTCCCCAGCCGCTCGGACCGCGGATCAGAAGTCCCTCCCGGACGGTGATGCCGCGGAACCGCCGCGTCAACGGCAGGGCATAGGGCACCGCATCGCGCAGGATCTCGGAGAGGGATACGTCCACGTCGATCAGGGGCGACGCGGGAACTTCGTGAAGTCCGGAGAGCGTCGCTGCGCGTAGGCGTCGCGCCCCTCCTGGGCTTCCTCGGTCATGTAGAAGAGGAGGGTGGCATCACCAGCGAGTTGCTGGACACCGGCCAGGCCGTCGTCAGCGGCGTTGTGCGATGCCTTGAGCATGCGCAGGGCCAGTGGCGAGAGGGACAGCATCTGCTGGGCCCACGCCACGGTCTCGCCCTCGAGATCAGCCAGGGGCACGACGGCGTTGACCAGGCCCCAGTCAAAGGCCTGCTCGGCTCCGTACTGCCGGCACAGCATCCACACCTCGCGTGAGCGCTTCTGCCCGATCGTGCGTGCCAGCAGGCCCGAGCCATAACCCCCATCGAAGGAGCCGACCTTGGGACCGGTCTGTCCGAAGCGAGCGTTGGCGGCGGCAATGGACAGGTCGCAGACGACGTGAAGGACGTGACCGCCGCCCACGGCGTATCCGGCGATCATGGCCACGACCGGCTTCGGTGTACGACGGATCTGGACCTGCAGGTCCAGGACGTTGAGCCGGCCGATGCCCTTCTTGGCGATCTCGTCATCGCCGATGTAGCCATCATCGCCGCGGATCATCTGATCGCCTCCGCTGCAGAAGGCCCAGTCACCCTGGCCGGTGAGGATGATGACCCCGATGCTGTCATCGTCACGAGCCAGGTTGAGTGCGTCGGAGATCTCGAAGAGGGTCTGGGGCCGGAAGGCGTTGCGCTTGTGCGGCCGATTGATCGTGATCTTGGCGATGCCGCTGGCATCGCCGGTGGAGTGCTCGTAGCGGATATCCGTGTAGTCACCGGCATTGACCCAAGCGCACGCCGGGATGATGCTCGAGTGGCTCGGGTCGCCGAAGGCCGGCGAGCCCTCATCGACGACCGGTGCCAGGGCATAGCGCGTGCGGGAATCGAACTCCTGCGCCACCGACCACTCCTTCATGCGGGCCGGCAGGGATGGGCCGGCAGCGCCCAACCTAGCCAGGCCTACCCTCGACCGCATGGCGGCACTCCCCCTGCGAGTTGTGGAGATCACTCCCGGACCACCCGGGGTGACCTCTGCGCGCGAGGCTCTCGCGGCCCGCCTGGACGGGGACGGTCCGCCCTTTGCGCTCATCCCCCAGCCGGGCAGGCATGTCACGACCGCGTACGCCGACATGATCCGCGCGTGCATCCGGCCTGACGATCCGGTCGACGACGACACGGCCTTCGTCGCCGCCACGAGCGGCTCGACCGGAGTCCCTCGGGGCGTGCTCATCACGCGGGACAACCTCCGCACCGCCGTCGAGGCCTCCTGGGCGCATCTTCCGGGACTCCGCGAGTGCGCCTGGGTCCTCGCCCTACCGGTGACCTCCATCGGCGGATTCGGCGCGATCGTGCGAGCACAGCATGCCGGCACCACGTTGCACGTGCTCCCGTCGGTGGGAGGGGCTGCGTCCTTCAGCGCCAGCGACCTCGTCGATCTCTCGATAGCCGAGCCGTTCGCCATCTCGCTCGTGCCGAGCCAGCTGGCCGACATCCTCGAGTCACCCACCGCCACGGCGTGGCTTGCGCGCGCAACCGCCGTGCTCGTCGGAGCGGCTGCGACGCCGGAGCAACTCACCCTGCGGGCGCGCGCATCCGGCGTACCCATCATCACGACGTACGGAATGACGGAGACGACGGGTGGCTGCGTCTACGACGGAGTCCCCCTCCCCGGAGCACGCATCGAACTGAGCGTGGATGGTCGCATCGACGTCATCGGTCGCCAGGTGGCGGCCGGCTACCGGGATGGCGATGGTCCCTTCAGTGGACACGGGGCTGACCGTCGATTCGCCACGTCGGATCACGGCGAGTGGGCGGGCGATCGACTCAAGGTCCTGGGTCGCATCGACGATGTGGTCGCGGTGCACGGAGTCAACGTGGCCCTGGGCGCCATCGAGTCGGTGATCCGCACCGTGCTGGGGGTGCAGGACTGCGCTGTCGTCGCCATGCCCGACGAGCGGCAGGGCCAGCGCCTCATCGCCTACGTGGTGATGTCGGATGCCGACGGTCTCGCGTCCATTGCCCCGGTGGTGGCCGAGCAACTCGGCGGCGTCGCCCAGCCCCACGTGGTCCAGGTGTTGTCCCTGCCGATGCTTCCCAATGGCAAGATCGACCGCCTCGCCCTGCGCGCTGCCGGCGAGCGCTGAGGGAGGACGCATGGCCACCGCGCGTGATTGGGTCCAGGGTGCTCGCCCGCGCACCCTGGGCGCGGCGGTGGCCCCGATCGCCGTGGGTACGGGAGTCGCGGCCTCACTGGGAGCATTCGATCCACTCCGCGCCGGCCTTGCCCTCATCGTCATGGTCGCCGCCCAGGTCGGTGCCAACTACGCCAATGACTACAGCGACGGCATCCGCGGCACGGACCGCGAGCGGGTTGGTCCCGTGCGCCTCGTCGGCCAGGGGCTCGCCGCTCCGTCGCATGTGCGCCGGGCGGCGTTCGCCAGCCTGGCGATCTCCGGGATCGCCGGCCTCGTGCTCGTCGCACTCACCGGCCGGTGGTGGCTGCTCATCATCGGCGCCCTGGCACTGCTGGCCGCCTGGCTCTACACCGGGGGCCCGCGGCCCTATGGCTACCTCGGACTCGGCGAGGTCTTCGTCTTCGTGTTCTTCGGCCTCGTCCCCGTCGTCGGCACGACGTACGTCCAGGCACTCACCATCCCCGCCTCCGCATGGACCGCGTCGATCGGAGTCGGGGCACTCACCTGTGCGGTCCTCGTGGCAAACAATCTCCGCGACATCCCGACTGATGCCGCTGTGGGCAAACGCACCCTGGCTGTCCGCCTGGGGGACCGGGCGACGCGCATCGGGTATGTCGTCCTCATCGTGACGGGCTTCGCCGTCATCCCGGCACTCGCCCTACCCCTTGGGCTCGGTCTGTCCTTCGCCTGGATCGGGATGCTTGCCGGCCTCTTCGCTATCCGGCCCGTCGCCGCCGTCAGCGGCGGCGCCGTCGGTCGCGACCTCGTGCCCGTGCTCCAGGGCACCGGGCTGCTCGTCCTCGTGTACGGGCTCCTGCTCGGCGTGGGAATCGCCCTCTCCTGACGGTCGCGGCTCATCCCAGTCCTCCGCCGTCCGGCTCTGCTCGATGCGCTCGTTGATGCGCCGGAAGGCACCGGAGAGACCCGCACTGGCACGGTCACGCGAGCGATCGAGGGCGATGAAGCTGATCACGCCCGAGATCACGAGGGCGACGGCAATGGCCATCAGGCCCCGCAACGGCGTGACCACCTGCACCAGCAGCCAGATACCGATGAGGAGGGCCACTCTCAGCCCGGTGTAGATCGCGATACCACGCACCCCTCCACGCTAGGCGCGCGCGCGCGATGGTCACCATCGGGGGTTATCGTGTCGCTGGGAGGTGAGCATGCTCAGAGTCGCCGGGGTCCTGCTAGGGCTGGCTGTCTACATCTGGTTTATCGTCGACGTGCTGCGCACGTCGGGCTCGAGCGTGCGCACCCTGCCGAAGTTCGTCTGGCTGCTCATCGTGGTCCTCATCCCGCTTCTCGGCGGCCTGCTTTGGCTGATCGGCGGGCGACCCCGCGGGCAGGGCCGGCGGCGCAAGCGCGGCCCGGTCGCCCCTGACGACGATCCCGCATTCCTCCGCCAGCTCGGTGATGACGCCTGGGTCGAGCGCATGAAGCGCCACCGCGGGGAGGCCGACGGGCCCGCGTCCGCCTGATGCCCCTGCTCCTCGGCGCGATCAGAGGCCGGCGTAGGAATGCAGGCTGTTGACGAAGATGTTGACGCCGAAGTAGTTGATGAGGAACGACACGAAGCCGAGTAGTGAGATGTACGCCGCCCGTCGGCCGCGCCAACCCGCGGTAGATCGAGCGTGCAGGTAGCCGGCGTAGATGACCCAGGTGATGAAGGCCCAGGTCTCCTTGGGATCCCAGCCCCAGTAGCGGCCCCAGGCGTACTCGGCCCAGATCGCACCGCTGATGACGGCGAAGGTCCATAGGGGGAATGCGAAGGCGAGGATGCGGTAGGCCAGCGTGTCCAGGCGAGCAGCATCCGGGAGGGAAGCGACGATGCCCGTCACGCGACCCTTGCGCTCAGCACGATCACGCCACAGATACAGCGCCGAAATCGCCGCGGCCACGGTGAAAGCGCCGCCGCAGATGACGGCCGCGGCCACGTGGATGATGAGCCACCAGGAGCGCAGCGCGGGGACGAGTTGCGCCGCCTCGGTGTAGAGGACCGTCACCGCGAGACCGAGGCTGAGGATGCTGAGGAAGATGACGGGCAGCCCCAGCCACCGGATGTCGCGGCGCAGCGACGCGATGAGGAAGACCGCCAGGATCCCGAACGTCCAGGCCAGCGAGAACTCGTACATGTTGCCCCAGGGGGCGCGGCTTGCCCACAGCCCGCGCAGGACAAGCCCCACCAGCAGCAGTCCCGTCGCTAGCCAGGTCAGGGCCATCGCGATGTTGCCCGCCCGGTGTCCCGGCGTCAGCTCCTCTCGCGCGGCGACAGTCGTGCCACTGTCGGTCGCGGGCAAGCCCGCACCCACGGACACCAGAGAGGGGCTGATTACCCGCTGTCCGCGCGCGGCGAGGCTCACGGCGAAGGCGATGAGGGCAGCGACGAGCACGAGCATGGAGGAGTAGACGGCGAGGTTGCTCCACTCGGCCAGCGATCCTGAGGTCATGGACGGTCTCTCCTTCCATCGAGTGCGTCGACCACGGCATCGACATCGGGGGCCAAGTCAGCCTCGTCGCTGCGCGCAAGTCCAGCGACCGTCACCACGGTAGACCCCTGGGCGTCTGCGCTTGCGCGGACCCACACGCGGCGGCGCTGAATGAACAGCGACATCATCAATCCGGCGAGCGCCACGATCGAGGCCACGAGTGCGGGTTCCTTGCCCGGGTCATGTGCGATCTGGAAGGACGCCCAGCGGGTGAGTCCCACGAACTCCACCGTGCCGTTGCCCTCGGGAATGGCCCAGGTCTCGCCCGGCCTGAGCGCTTCGATGCCGAGTTGCGTCATGCCCTCGGTGTCGAGTCGGTAGATGCTCTGCGGCACGCCCGAATCCAGGCCCAGGTCACCGGCCCAGGCGGAGAGGAAGACGGCCGGATCATCCGCCTCGGGGAAGGTCGAGTGCGGGCCGCGCACGTCGTCGACGGCGGCAGTCGGCAGGAAGAGTCCCTCGATGCCCAGCGACGGTGTCGCATCCGGCGCCTTGAGGACTCCCGTCGACGTGAGATTGCCATCCTGGGGCAGGAAGACGACGCCCTCATCGTGGACGATGCGGCCGAGGGCATCGGTGAGGCGGAGTTCCGGTGCGTAGCCGTGACCGACGAGGAAGACCTTGGCCCCATCGATGCTGAGCGGCTCATTGACCCGCACCACCACATCCTCGGATGGCGATCCGGGGGTGGGCCACAGCGTGAGGTCTGCCTCGAAGAGAAGTGGCGCTCCTCGCTGGGCCTCGTCACGCTCGAATTCGACCCGGAAGTCGTCGAGGATGAAGGCGAAGGGCGGCAGGGCTGCCGGATCGACAAGCCGGCCCCCGCCCCATGCGTCGTACTGGGTCAGGGTGTCGGAGAAGCCGCTGCCCTCCCGCACGATGACATTCCCGCGCCAGCCGAGGAGCGCGCCGTAGCCCACCGCGATGAGGAGTGCGATGAGGGCAGCATGGAAGAGCAGATTGCCGGTCTCCCGCCAATAGCCCTTCTCAGCAGAGACCCATCCATCTCCACGAGCGACGCGCCAACGTCGGGCCGAGAGATCGGCATAGGCACTATCGAGCACATCGGTCGAAGCCGCGGACGTGTGCCAACTTCGATGCTCGGGCATCCGATCCAGCCGTCGGGGGGCATCCGGCGGTGCACTGCGCAGGGCCCGCCAGTGCAGGCGCGTGCGCGGGAGGACGCACCCGATCACCGAGACGAAGAGGAGGAGGTAGACCGCCGCGAACCACGGGGCGGCGTACACATCGAAGAAGCCGAGCCGATCCAGCACTGGTCCCCAGGTCGGATTGCCCTCGATCCAGTCATTGACCCGGATGGGATCGAGGCCCCGCTGCGGCAGGACGGAGCCGGGGATCGCCGCGATGGCCAGGAGGAAGAGCAGGATGAGAGCGATGCGCATGCTGGTGAGCTGTCGCCAGCACCAGCGGGCGAAACCGACCGCGTCGAGGGGCGGCGGTGCCGCGGGCTCGGCGGGAGGGAGGTCGGTCGTCGTGGTCATCGCTCACCCAGTCTGCCCCGAGCGGTCGAGAGCCGCGCCCCGAGGTGTGCCTAGAGGGGAGTCTCGAAGCCGGGGACCAGCGTGCGCATCCAGATGGTGATGGAGTCCCAGATGCCGGAGACCAGCAGGATCCCGATGGCGACCAGGAGGCCTCCGCCGATCCGCATGATCACGCCGTAGTGCCGGCGCACCCACGCGAGCGTGCCGGCGGCCTGACGGAAGAGCAGCCCCAGCAGGATGAAGGGAAGCCCCAGGCCCAGGCAGTAGACGAAGGACAGCAGCGCACCGCGGGCCGCACTCGCCTCGGTGAAGGCAAGGCTCTGCACAGCGGTAAGGGCGGGTCCGATGCACGGCGTCCAGCCCAGTCCGAAGAGCACACCGAGGACGGGCGCGCCCCACACGCTGTAATTCGGCATGCGATGCATGCGCCACTCGCGCTGCATTCCGGGCAGCACTCCCATGAAGGAGAGCCCCATGAGGATGACGATCACACCGAGGACCCGACTGATCACCGCCTGATACTCGAGGAGCAGTGAGCCAAGGCCTCCGAAGAGCAGGCCGTAGGAGACGAAGACGACCGAGAAGCCCAGCACGAAGAGCACGCTGCCGACGAATACGCGACTCTTCACCGCTACCACCGAGCGGGTCGGGGCACCCGAGCCTGACGCGGACACCCGCTCCTCGCCTGCGATCTCCGCCCCGGTCAATCCCGTGACGTAGGACAGATAGCCGGGGGCAAGGGGCAGGACGCACGGGCTCGCGAAGGACACGATTCCCGCCGCGAAGGCGAGGAGCATGGCAATGAGCAAGCTCCCGCTCGCGACGGTCTCGGCGATGCCCACGTCAGCAGCCTACGACTTGTCGGCTTCCTCGATGAGCGCCGAGAGCGTGGCTTCGGTGACTCGACCGATGATGCGACCGGCGACGCGACCCTCGCGGTCGACGACCAGCGTTGAGGGGATTGCCTGGGGCGGCAGGGTGTCGCTGAAGAGCAGTTGCAGGCGGCCGTCGGCATCGATGACATTGGGATAGGTGACGTCGTAGGCCTCGAGGAATGCGCGGGCCGCCTCGTCCGTGTCACGCGTGTCCAGCCCGACGAACTGCACGCCATCGTCGCGTACCTCACGCCACACCGTCTCGAGGACCGGAGCTTCGGCTCGGCACGGCGCGCACCAGGAAGCCCAGACATTGAGTACGACGACCTCTCCGAGATGGTCGCTGAGCCGGAACTCCCCACCCTCGAGGGTGTCACCGACAAGATCGGGAGCAGGCCCCCGTTGATCGGGCTCGATCAGCACGATGGAGCCATCCCCCGCGACGAAGGCGGTGTCGGCACCCGCTTCGGTCCCGCTGCCCGACCCACATGCCGCGAGGACCCAGAGGGCGGCGAGGAGTGGGATCAGGCGGCGCATATCTCGATCGTCACACGGCGGCGCAGATCAGGCACCCCGGCCCTTGGCACCGGGCAGGAGGTCCACCGCCGGCTCGGAATAGGCGATCGATGCGAGCCGATCGCCCTCGAACTCAAATGAGGTCAGCGACGCGAGGGAGCACTCACGGCGGCGAGGGTCGTGCCACAGGCGTCGATTCTCCGCATGCAACCTCGCGATCCAGATGGGCAACTGATGGCTCACGATCACAGTCTCGCGGCCTCGCACCTCGTCGCGCGCATGGTGAATCGCTTCCGTCATCCGGTCGGCGAGGTCGACATAGGGCTCACCCCAGGACGGAGTGAAGGGGTTCCACAGATGCCTCCACGCGCGAGGTTGACGCAGGACTCCATCACCGACACCCACGCGCTGACCCTCGAAGATATTGTCGGCCTCGATCACACGCGGGTCCGTGGCGATCTCCAAGCCATGCACGGCCGCGATGGGGGCAGCCGTCTCCTGTGCGCGATCCAGGGGCGAGGCGACGACGCGAGCGATGTCCCGGCCGGAGAGCGCTTGGGCCGCACGATCGGCCATGGCTCGACCACGATCGGAGAGATGGAAGTCCGGCAGGCGGCCGTAGAGAACTCCCTCAGGGTTGTGGACCTCTCCATGGCGCAGCACGTGCACGGTAGTGCGATCGCCCTTGCCGCTCATCGCGCGATCATCCGGGCTCAGGTGGCCTTGCGGCGCGCGGCCGCTCGACGCCGGCTCGGTCGCCAGGACGCCTCGCCGGCCTCGAGTGCAGCGAGTCGGAGTTCCTCACCATGGGCAGCCAGGGCCTCAGCGAGGGCTACCGGTGTCGGGTCCTCGGCCAGCACGTCGACGCGCAAGCCGTGCTCCTCAGCCGTCTTGGCGGTCTGCGGTCCGATGCACGAGATGATGGTCGTCGTGTGCGGCTTGCCCGCGATGCCCACGAGGTTGCGCACGGTGCTGCTCGATGTGAAGAGCGCTGCATCGAAGCCACCGGACTTGATCGCCTCACGTGTCTCGGCGGGCGGCGGCGCGGCACGCACGGTCCGGTATGCCGTGACGTCCTCGACCTCCCAGCCGAGTTCGGCGAGGCCGGCGGCGAGGGTCTCCGTGGCGATGTCAGCGCGCGGCAGGAAGACGCGATTGATGGGATCCATGAGCTCGTCGTACGGGGGCCACTCCTCCAGGAGTGCCTGGGTCGATGTCTCGCCCACCGGGATGAGGTCAGGCTGCACGCCGAAGGCCACGAGAGCCTGAGCGGTGTCAGTGCCGACCGCAGCAACCTTCAGGCCGGCGAACGAGCGTGCATCGAGACCGTACTGCTCGAGCTTCTCGCGCACGGCGCGAACAGCATTGACGCTCGTGAAGCCAATCCACTCGTAGCGACCCGAGACGAGGCCATGGACAGCGCGGTCCATCTGCTGGGGCGTCCGCGGAGGCTCCACGCTGATCGTCGAGACCTCAACGGGGATCGCACCGAAACGGACCAGGCGATCCAGCAGATCGTCGGAGCGATCCTGGGTGCGGGGCACGAGCACGCGCCAGCCGAAGAGCGGCTTCACGTCGAACCACGCCATGCGATCGCGTTGATCGACCACCTCGCCGACGACCACGACACCGGGGCCGGCCTGCTTCGATGCCTTCACGTCGGTCGCCACGTCATCGAGGGTCGTGACGATCGAGCGCTGCTCCAGGGTCGTGCCGCCCCGCGTGATGATCATGGGTGTCTGCCCAGGCCTGCCTGCGCTCACGAGTGCTTTGGCGATGGCCGGCGCCGAATCCGCACCGTCCGGCACGACCACGGTCACGCGGTCGCGAGCCAGGGGCGCCCAGTCGACATCCGGATCCGATGCACTGACGACATGCACCTCGCGGCTGCGACGGCCCGTCAGGCCGAGTCCGGCGTACGCCGGCACTGCCACGGCCATGCTGACACCGGGAGCGATCTCGAAGGACACCTTCGCCTTGCGCAGGGCAGCAGCCTCGACCGCGAGTGACCCATCCATCACGGGATCGCCGGCGAGGAGCCGCACAGTGCGCTGACCCTCGCGTGCGGACTCGATCACGAGCTTCGCCCGACCCGCGTGATCGAGCGGGAGGCCCTTGGAATCGATAGCGGCGACGAGGACGGCGTCCGACGAGATGAAGCCACGTGCGATGTCGACGGCGTCGAAGTCGGCGATGACCCGTTCGGCCGTACGCAGCAACTCGGCTGCGCGCAGGGTCAACAGCTCGGGATCGCCAGGACCCGCCGCGACAAGGGCGACGGAGCCGATCTTCTTCTTGGTGCGGGGTGCGCTCACGGGGAACCTTCGGATCGTGGGTCAGATGCGGACTTCGGGGGGGCGGCAGCCGTCAGGCGCTCACCGCCCCGGTGACGGGCGCGGCATGCCGTGGTCGGGAAGTTGTCGAGGCCGGCGACACGGCGGACTGTCGCTGCCGGAAGGCGAGGATCTGCAACTCCACCCCGACGTCGATGGCGCGCACCTCCACGCCCGGAGGCACTGACAGGAAACGCGGGGCAAAGCTCAGGATGTGCTTGATCCCCGAGGCCACCAAGCGATCGCAGGTGTCCTGGGCTGCTGAGCCCGGGGTGGCGATGACTCCGATCTGCGCGTACTCGGCGATCTCTGCCAGGTCGTCGACGGGGCGCACGACGAGCGACGTGTCCCCACATGAGACCGAACGGCCGACCACCTGCGGATCGACATCGATGAGCCCGGCGACGCGGAATCCTCCAGTGGCAAAGCCTCGGTAGGTGGCGAGTGCGTGCCCGAGATTGCCCAGGCCGACGATCACCACTCCCAGGGGCTCGTGAACGCCGAGCCAGTCAGCAATGCTGCGGTGGAGGAATTCGACGTCGTAGCCAACCCCGCGTGTGCCGAAGGATCCCAGGTGGGACAGGTCCTTGCGCAACTTGGCGCTCGTGACACCGCTGCGTTCGGCCAGTTCCGCCGAGGAGATGGTGGCGATGCCGGCCCGCCGAAGGCGGTCCAGCGCGTGGAGGTAGACGGGGAGCCGCTCGACGGTGGCCATGGGCACCTCGTCACGTGCGCGCGAGGACGCGATACGAAGGGACACGGTGGGACCTACCTGGCGGGCTGGCGCGGCCGGTGGCCGGCGGATGGGCCCCCAGGGTAGGCGTTTGTGAACGGGTGATACAAACCTCAACGGACGTCTGCGTCCGATTATCGGGATCTAGCGGCTCCGGGAGCTTCGAGCGCCGCGCGCAGTCGGTCCGGATCGACGCGCCAGTAGTCATGGACACGGCCGTCGATGAGCACGACGGGGATCTGCTCGGCGTACCGATCGGCGAGCACCGGGTCGTCCAGGATCGAGACCTCCCCCCACGCGACACCGCTCTCGGAGCAGACGGCCGCGACCGTGAGGCGTGCCTCGTCGCATAGGTGGCAGCCCGGCTTGCCCACGAGGATCACCCGCTGGTCCGGCACCCCCCTAGTCTGCGTCACCCCCCTAGTCTGACTGAGTGGTTCGTCGCTCGCCCGTGCTCCCCGCCTACCGCCATGCAGGCGAGGCCGCCGCCGCAGCGGCGGAGGTGCTCCCGCTAGCCGGGGCGGAGTACGACGCCACATCAGCGGCCTTCTTCGATGTCGACAACACCGTGATGCGCGGAGCGAGCATTTTCCACTTCGCAGTAGGGCTGGCTCGACGGCATTTCTTCGACGCGCGCCAGGTCATCGACTTCGGCCGCCGGCAGTTGCGCTTCGTGCTGAGCGGCTCCGAGGATCTCGAGGACATGGCATCCGCGACCGCCTCGGCCCTGTCATTCGTCGAGGGTAGGCGCGTCGACGAGCTCGTCGACCTCGGTGAGCAGATCTTCGACGAGGAAATGTACGACAAGCTGATCCCCGGGACC
>JAULZJ010000244.1:0-4940 GCA_032117435.1 Candidatus Nanopelagicales bacterium
CATCCGCTCGCGGCGCGTCGGGGAGCGCGATCTCGGCGGCATCCATGTCGTCGAAGACCCAGCGATCGTCCTTGTTGCCGATCGGCATCGTGATCGACGCTCCCGGACCGGCGACCTTCTTCGTCCCGGGGATGATGTCAGCGCCGCCACCGATGGCCGCGCGCACCGGGGCGCCGAAGCGCGGATGGAGTACCGCAGCGGTGTGCTCCAACTCACCATCGGTGCCGACGATCGCGCCCTTGCCATAACCGCGGACCTGATCGGGAGTCACGCCCGCGCTTGCTAGCACCTCGAGAGCGCGCTGGACGAGTACTCCAGCGGCCTCGGCACCTAGGGCCTCGAGTTCGCCGAGGTCCTCGACTCGGGATCGCCCGGCCAGCGGGTTGGCTACGGCGGCGGCCGCGACGACCTTCCGTGTCGGGGGCGAGACGGGATGGCCCGCCTCGGAGTGCACCTCGGTGAGCGTCACGCTCAGAACTCGCATGTCCACGATGCGGTCCCTCTCTCGTTGTTCTTACCGTTCGTGTCGATAAGGGCGAACGTTAACGACATCAACGGTGAGGAGATCGGCGGGCCTTGATGGCCAGGCCGACAAAGCCCGCGCTCACGGCCAGCGATGCCCCGATGGCACCCGCTGCCGCCTGCGGCTGGGTCCTGCCGGCGATGAGGGGAGCCGCACCCGCAGCAGCATCGACGACTTCCGTGGCCGCGTTGATCCACGCCAGCCGCTCCAGTCGCGCCGGATCATGCCGCGCATCCCACACGAGCACCCCGAGCACGACATTTCGCACGGCGAAGAGTCGCGCGAAGTAGCGCAGCGTGGGGGAGTCCTCGTCCTCGCTGATCCCGAAGGCCTTCAGCAGCGCACCCGGTGCGATCCCCGCAGCCAATCCCACGCCCACGCGTTCGGCGAGCATCACGGCCGCATACCTGCTGATCGACATCGGACTCCCTCTCCCGGGTGGAGGACTAATGTGCCACGTGCCGCGCGCCGAATTCCCCGGAATAAGAGGAGCCACGTGGAACAGCGACTGATGGGACAGCTCGAGGTGAGCGCCCTAGGACTGGGTTGCATGCCGATGTCGTGGGCCTACAACGTCACCGAAGCCGATCCGACCGAGGTCGAGGCGACCCTGCATCGCGCCATCGAGCTCGGGATCACCCTCCTCGACACAGCAGATGTCTACGGGCCTTTCACCAATGAGGAGATCATCCGGGAGTACGTCGTGCGCGCGGGCCTGCGCGAGCGCGTCATCATCGCGACGAAGTGCGGCCTGGTGCCCATCGACGCGACGACGTACGGGCGCGACGGGTCGCCTGAGCACATCAATGCCGCCTGCGATGCCTCGCTGCAGAGGCTCGGAGTCGACACGATCGACCTCTATCAGCTCCATCGCGTCGACCCTGAAGTCCCCATCGAGGAGACCTGGGGTGCCATGGCCGATCTCGTCTCGGCGGGAAAGGTGCGCTACCTCGGCCTCTCCGAAGCCACGACGGAGGAGATCGTCGCTGCTGATGCGATCCATCCGGTCTCGAGCGTGCAGAGCGAGCTGTCCCTATGGACCGATGAGAACGTCGTCAATGGCGTGCTCGCACTGACGGAGCAACGCGGTATCGGATTCCTCGCCTACTGCCCCCTGGGTCGCGGCTTCCTCACGGGCGCGCTCACGTCCGACGCCATAGGCGAGGGCGACTTCCGGTCGGCCAACCCACGATTCACCCCGGAGGCGATGGCGGCCAATGCGGCCATCGTCGAGGGAGTGCGCGCGGTCGCCGAGAGACATGAAGCGACGCCGGCGCAGATCGCCCTCGCCTGGCTACTCGCGCAGGGTCGGCACGTCGTACCCATCCCGGGCACCAAGCGCCGACGGTGGCTGGAGGAGAACGCCGCGTCCACGCGGATCCGGTTGAGCGAGCGCGATCTCGCCGACCTCGCGGCCCTGCCGCGCTCCGTGGCTCCGCGGTACTAGCCCCGGCGGTCTCTGCGAGGATCAGGGCGTGGACCGGGACGAGCGCTCCGAGGTGATCCTCGTCGTGCGCCCCGTCGAGGCGGACCCGCCCGAGGGCATCCTCGGCTTCATCGCCTCCGTCGGTGCCACCGTGGGCTCGGCCATGGAGTCCGCGGCGGCGACGGCGATGGATGCTGTGGCCACTGTCGCTGGCCCACCGACGTCAGCAGTCCTTGATCGTGTCGTCCCCGGAGTGACCGACGCGGTCGTGGAGCGCATCGACATCACCGGATTGGTCCTCGGGCGTGTGGACCTGCAAGCCATCGTGATGCAGACCCTCGACCGGATCGATCTCACGCAACTCGTGCTCGATCGCGTGGACCTGCGCCGGATCGTCGAGGCTGCGCTGGACTCCATCGATGTCACGGAGATCGTGCTGCAGCGCGTGGATCTCGTGGCTGTCGTCGACGCCG
Organism: Candidatus Nanopelagicales bacterium; assembly: GCA_032117435.1. Lineage (GTDB taxonomy): Bacteria > Actinomycetota > Actinomycetes > S36-B12 > S36-B12 > Mxb001. The sequence continues at coordinate 2,423 of JAULZJ010000244.1, forward strand.
TACTCGATCAGATGAACCTCACCGAGCTCGTCGAGCAGCGCGTCGACATCGATGCGCTCGTGGCCACCGTCGATCTCGAGCCCGTCATCGATCGCCTCCCGATCGTGGAGATTGCCGAATACGTCATCGAGCAGACGGATCTGCCCGCGATCATCCGCCAGTCGACAGGCGGCATCGCAGCTGATGCCATCGACACGGTGCGGCTGCGCTCCTACGCCACCGACGTGGCCACGGCCCGCATCATCGACCGCCTCCTGCCGCGACGCGGCCGCAAGCTCGATGCCCCGGGTGATCCCGAGTCCCTCACGGGCGGTGAGTCGTGACGACCTTCAGTGAGTGGCGGCGAGGCGGTGGGGAGCACGCTGCGCCCGACTACGCCGTCCCCGAGGATGCGCGTGAGTTCCAGGGCGAGCGCGCCGGGTTCGCGACGCGCTTCCTCGCGAGTGTCATCGATGTGGCGCTCGTGGCCCTGCTCATGATGGGCATCTGGCTCGGGATCGAGATCCTCCAGCTCATCTTCACGCCGGGTGTCGAAGTCGACCCTCCTCGCGCGGCGACCCTGGTGCTCTGGGGCTACCTCTTCACGACCCTCTACTGGACTGTGGCGTGGGCGACGAGCGGACGCTCACTCGGCGCCTGGACGATGGGCGTGCGAGTGGTCAACCGCAAGGGCGAGCGCGTCCACTGGCCGATCGCACTCGCGCGCGCGGCCTTCTCCGTGGGCTTCCCGATCGGCTTGGCCTGGGCCATCGTGAGCAGGCGCAATCGGTCCGTCCAGGATGTCGTGCTACGCACCATCGTCATCTACGACTGGAGCCTGCGGGCGCCGCTCGTCATCGGCTCGAGGCATCAGAAGTGACGTCGGCCACGATCGCGGCGTAGGTGTCGATCACGGCATCAGCCGCGAGCGCCACCACCGTGTCGCGCTGGCCTGTGCCCAGGGTGATCTCCATGCCGACGATGCGCTCGTCGGCGACGACGGGAAGATCGAGGCCGAGTGGCGTGATGGTGCCCCGGGCGTAGCCGGTGACGGAGAGTGCATCGTCGGCATCGGGTAGGGAGATCCGATTGACGCCGAGCAGTGCGCGCAGCTTGGGCCACGAGAGCGACCGATCGCCCGGCACGAGGACAAGGACGTAGTCATCCTCGCCTCGGCGTACGACGAGGGTCTTGACGACCTGGTCCGGATTCACACCGCATGCCGCGGCGGCTTCCTCCACTGACGTCACGTGACCCGGATGGATGATGCGGTGCGCGATGCCTCGCTCACGCAGGTCGCGCACTCCGGGCGCCTCGTCAGCCACGTCGGGCGGCCTCGATGGCGGCAATGTCGATGCGGGTCATCGTCATCATGGCCTCGAAGGCGCGGCGGGCTTCGTCACCGCCGGCAGCGAGTGCGTCGGTGAGTGCGCGCGGTGTGATCTGCCACGAGATCCCCCACCTGTCCTTGCACCATCCGCACGCGCTCTCCTGGCCGCCATTGCCGACGATGGCGTCCCAGTAACGATCGGTCTCCACTTGGTCGTCGGTGGCGATCTGGAAGGAGAACGCCTCGGAGTGCGTGAAGGCCGATCCGCCATTCAGCCCCATGCAGGGGATCCCGACGACGGTGAATTCCACGGTGAGCACGTCGCCAGCCTTCCCGGACGGATAGTCGGATGGGGCGCGATGCACTGCGGTCACTTCGGTGTCGGGGAAGGTCTGCGCGTAGAAGTTCGCGGCTCCCTCGGCATCGGACTCGAACCACAGGCAGATCGTGTTGGTGGTCATGCGGTGAGCCTAGTTGCGCTCGTGGGCTGAGCGGCGGATCAGTCCCAACTTCAGCTTCGTACGCGCCGATGACGCTTATCGGCCTGGATAAGTCTCACTTGCTCGTACGAACCACCACAAAGCGCTCCGTTGGAGCGGGTGACCGGGATCGAACCGGCACCACCAGCTTGGAAGGCTGGGGCTCTACCATTGAGCTACACCCGCGAACGTGCCCGCTTAGGTTACTCGCTTGCGCGGCCGAGTGCGACGCCCGGCCATTGCCCTCTCATGCTGGGCGATCAGGTCTGCCGCGCTCGTCGCCGCGATGGCATCCCCGACGACGTCCAGCGGGAGATCGTCGAGGCTTCGGAATCTCACGCAGCTCTTGCCCACGTCGTACCTCTTGCCCGTCGCCCGGTAGGCGCTCTCGAAGCGCTCACGAGCTTTCTCGTCACCGTAGATGCCGTTGAGGTAGAGCGACATGTGCTGCTTCTGATTCGCGAGCGCGGTGTGCAGCAAGGGCTCACCGTTATAGGTCGCGTCAAAGGTCTCCAGCGGTACGACGTACGCGATCATTCCCCAGGCCATCGTCTCCTCGATGCCCTCGGGCAGGCTCTCGAGGATGAGACGACGGACTTCTTCGAGGTCCTCGCGCCTGTCATCCGGCAGTTCGGCGAGGTAGTCCGCCACCGTCGCAGCAGAGGAGCGCATGCGCCCGAGGATAGGGCGCGCCCCGCCCCTAGACTGTCGCCGTCTGCCTCGTTGAGGC
>JAULZJ010000245.1:0-7015 GCA_032117435.1 Candidatus Nanopelagicales bacterium
GCCTGCGCCCGCATCTCCTCCATGAGCTGCGGGCCCATGATGCCGTCGCGGAAGCCCGGGAAGTTCTCGACCTCGGTGGTATTCATCAGCGCCCCGCCTGCGGTGACGGCGCCTTCGAAGAGGAGGGGGGTCAGCTGCGCACGCGCGGTGTAGATGGCCGCGGTGTACCCGGTCGGGCCGGAGCCGATGATGATGACGTCGCGGACGTCGGACACGATGCACTCTCCTGGGTCGATATCGACAGTCATCCTGCCGGGCCTTGCCACCCCTCAGCCAGTCGGACTCAACAAGGGTACCCCCAGGGGTATTCCCGCGCCTCGACGAGCATCGCGCTAGCGCAGGGGCAGCTCCCAGTGGCGGGCGGAGAGCACGTCTTCCTCGTTGCACTCCTGGCCCACGGCGACCACATGGAGGCTCGTCGGCCGACCATCGGGTGCTGCCTGTCCCGCCGTGACGATGACACTCCCGGCGCGGCCCTCGATCGTGGCCGTGTCGAGTACGAGAGGGATGACATCGGGAAGCCCGAGGCGGGTCAGGCACTCGGCCAGCGACTCCGGGCTTGCGGCGAGTCCACTGCCCGGCATCGGAGCAGGTGCGGGTGACGCGCTCATGGCCGCGGCCACAGCCGTGCCATCCGCCATGCCGGCGTCGGCGAGCAGGGTGACGACCTGCCCCGGCAGGTCGTCCGCGGCATAGTCCGTCCCCGTCGACACGATCGCTCGTGGCAGGACCGGCTCACTGATCACCGCTGCAGCACCCGATGGGGTGCTGGGCGTGGCTGCGGCCACGGCACCCGACGTCGGATCGACGCTGTCGGCGACCTCGGGTGCGGGTACGGCGACAACCGGCTGCGAGGTGGCTGATCCGCCGGCGACGGGCGCGGGGTCCGGGGAGCGCAGCGAGGGCAGGACGACGGCACCGACGAGCGCCACACCGGCCGCACCGGCCAGGATCGGCAGCACGCGACCGCCGCGGCGTCGTGTGCGCTCGACCGTCAGGTCGACGACCTTGCCCGGCTCGGCCTCCGCCGCGAGGCGGGCTTCCAGCTTGGACCAGACCTCCATGGGCATGGGCGAGGCGGTGTCACTGGCGAGCCAGTCGGCGAGGTCGACGTCCATCCGCGGCAGGTCGCCGAGGAACTCCTCATCAGGCTGATCGCTCACGGAGCACCTCCTTCATCCGCCGTGACCTCGTCGTTATCCGGGGGTACGACGGAGCCTGAAGCATCCTGGTTCCGCAGATGGGCGAGGCGTTCGGCGAGCTTGGCCCGACCACGGAAGCAGCGGCTCTTCACCGTGCCCGCGGGGCATTCCAGCACGCGGGCCGCCTCCTCGACCGACCATCCCTCGAGGTCGACGAGGACGATGGCCGCGCGCTGATCCGGGGGGAGGGTGTCCAGCGCGGCCCGAACCTCGGCGACCGTCTCCCGGGTCTCGGCGGCGGCACGCGGGTCCGCGAGACGGGACTGGTCGATCAGGGCAGCGCCCTCACCCTCCTCGGGCAGCGGCACCCAGGTGCGCACGGACCGGCGTCGCAGTCGGTCGAGCGAGGCATTCACGACGATGCGGTGCAGCCACGTCGTGACCGCCGAGTCCCCTCGGAATGACTCTGCGCGCCGATAGGCGGAGATGAGGGCGTCCTGGAGTGCATCGCTGGCCTCCTCGGGATTGCCCGTGGTGCGCAGGGCGACGGCCCAGAGCCGATCACGGTGCCGACGCACGATCTCGGCGAAGGCATCCGGGTCACCGGCACAGTGGGCGGCGAGCAACTCCGCATCGGTCTGCTCGCTCACGGCTTGAGCCTAGTGCGGGCGATCAGCGGAGCACGATGACGTCACGCAGGCCTCCGGCATACGAGCCGTCGACCAGGGGAAGCTGCGTGAACCACACGAGCACGTATCGGCCCACGAGCGGACGCGGTGCACGCAGGTCGATCGCCGTCCCGATGCCCTCGGCTCCTGCGAGCGGTGTCCACTTGCTGGTCTTGCGGTAGGGCTCGGGTGCGACGAGCACCTTCACTGAGGAGCCCGATCCGACCAGCTCCAGCCGCACGGCGCTGACGGGCAGTGACTCACCGAGGTCGAGGACCAGACCGGTGCCGCCCTTGCCGCCGAGATCCGCCGCGTAGTACGTCTCGGTCATCCATGCCGTGTCGGAGCGTTCATCAATGGCATTGGGCACGAGTTCGGGCATCTCCCCCCCGTCACCCTGGGGATCGAAGTCGATGGCGCTGACCGGCACGATTTCGCCGGGGATGCCCCCCGGTGCAGCGAAGGCCACGACCTCGCCGGTCTCCGTGAGGACCTCGACGGGTGCCCCCGTCGCAGTCACACCCCAGGGCGACTCGGCGCTCTGGGCCAGGCGAAGTCCGGCTAGGCCGACGCCCGCGACCACCACGAGCGCAGCCGCCGCCAGCACGGCACGCCCCGCCATCCGCAGCGCGCGCCGCCTGCCGTGGGCTGTGCCCGCCTCACGCGCCGCAAGGCTCAGCGTGCGACGGCCGGGGCGCTGCTCCCAGGCGCCGAGTGCGGTGACGACAGCGGCGACGTCCGGATAGGGATCGATGCGCCGATCGCCCGCCACAGCGGGCCCGATCGCGCGCAGGCAGATCTCATCCATCGCTGGTGGGACATCGGCGACCACCTGCGAGGGCGGCAGGAGCCGCTCGCCGACCCGAGGTGCGGGCGACATTCCGTCGACGAGGCCGAGCGGCCACCGCCCGGTCAGCATGGCGTAGAGGAGGGATCCCGTGCCGACCATGTCGTCATGGGCGGGTCCGTCCTCGGGCCATAGTGCCGCGTCCACGGCGAGGCCGCGGATGCGCACGACATTCGTGTCGCCGAGGAGGGTGAAGGGGTCGTCGAAATCAGCGGTCTCCGAGATGAGGAGCGAGCCCGGGCGCAGTCGCTGGTGATGCACGCCGAACTCATGGCTGTGCTGGAGCGCGATCGCCACCTGGCGCATGACCGGGACGACCTCATCGATGTCGATGGGTTCGCCCTCGCGCTCCTCGTAGATGTCCGTGAGGGTGCGGCCATCGACCCACTCGTGGACGATGACCAGATAGGTCAGTGATCCATGCGCGGCCGGTGCTTCGCCCTCGATGACAGCCTCGTCGGTGAGGATGTCGAGGACGGCGATGATGCGCCGGTCGTCGACTGTCGCCGCCGCGCGCGCGGCCGCCTCCGCATCGGGCGCGCGTGGGTCCGCCGCGGGGATGAGTCGCAGTGACACCGGCCGCTCGAGCGTGGGATCGAAGCCCTGCCACAGCTCCACGACGCCTGTCTGGGAGACCAGGACGTCGAGGACATAGCGGCCGATCCGCTTGCTGCTCACTCCCCGAGGGTACGTGTGTCAGCGGCGGGTTTGCCGGATGAGCGCCGCAGCACCTTGCGCTGGATGAGGTGTACGACGTCCCCCACCTCATGGATACGCATCGCCCAGGCGGCCGCTAGGTAGACGCCCATGCCCACTGCACCGAGGACGACGACGTCGATGAGCACACCCAGGGTGTTGGCCGGATTATCGCCGGTCACGTAGGCGGTGAGAGCCGCCTCGGTGCCGAACATCACGCAGAAGGCGATGAAGCCCGCGATGAGCATGCGCAGCAGCGAGCGCACGGTGGCCCACGAGTCGAGTCCGCCGAGCTTGCGCGCGAGCAGGATCCATGTGGCGATGAAGGTGGCCCAGAATCCGCAGACATAGCCGAAGGCGAGTGACGCGACCTGGGCACCGCCGCTCACGGCGTAGAAGAGCGGGATCGCCACGCCGAGGGCGACGACGTTCATCAGAAGGCTCGCGAAGAAGGGCGTGCGCGTGTCCTCCATGGCGTAGAAGCCGCGGAAGAGGACGTAGAACAGGGTGAAGGGAAGGAGGCCGAGCATGAAGACGCTGGTGATCAGGCCGGCAAGCTGTGCCTGGTCGGGTGTCGCAGCGCCGTAGCCGAAGAGCAGGACCGCGATACCGGGACTCACGATCATGAGCACGGCGGCGATGGGGATGATCAGCGCGGCGACGAGGCGCATGGCGCCGGAGACGTCGGCGCCCACCTGGTGGAGCCTGCCGGAATGCGCCACGCGACTGAGTGCGGGCAGGAGTGCCGTCACGATCGACACGGTGATGACGCTGTGCGGCAGCATGAAGATCAGATGCGCCTTCTGGTACGTCGTGAGCCCAGCGGGAGTGGTGCCGGCTGCGGCAGCGTTGACATTCGCCAGCGTGGCAAGTCGCGTGATGACGATGTAGCCGGCTTGATTCACGATGACGAGGAGCAGCGTCCAGACGGCGAGATGCCCGGCCTTGCCGAGTCCGGAGCCCTTCCAGTCGAAACGCGGGTGCCACCGATAGCCCGCGCGCATGAGCACCGGGATGAGGATGAGCGCCTGGAGGGCGACGCCGAGCGTGGTGCCGATGCCCAGGAGGGCCACCTGGTCAGGGGTGAGGACGCCGTCCGCGGCGGCCGAGGTGCCGGCGATGACGATGAAGAGGATGAACGTCGCTATCGCGACCACGTTGTTGAGGATCGGGGCGAACATCGGGGCACCGAAGTGGCCGCGCGCGTTGAGGACCTGGCTCAGCAGCGCGTAGATGCCGTAGAAGAAGATCTGCGGCAGGCAGAGGCGCGCGAAGGCGGTCGCGAGCGCGCGTTGCGAGTCGTCGTATGCCGAGGTGGCGTAGAGATCGACAAGGATGGGTGCGAGGAGCACCGCGGCGATGGAGAAGAAGAGCAGCACGAGCCCGGCGAGCGTGATGAGTCGGTCGGCGTACGCCTGCCCCCCGTCGGCATCGTCCTTCATGCGCCGCACGAGTTGCGGGATGAAGACGGCGTTTAGCGCTCCGCCGATGATGAGGATGTAGAGGACGTTGGGCATCGTGTTGCCCAAGGAGTAGGCGTCCGAGACGAGGTAGAAGCCGAGGGCCGCAGTGAGCGCGATGTCGCGTGCGACTCCCGTGACGCGCGATAGGACGGTGCCGGTCGCCATCACGGCGCTCGAGCCGAGCAGCCCGGTCGTCGCCGATCTCGCCTCGGCGGCACCCGCCGGCTCGAGGCGTGGGTCCACCTCTGGCTCCGCGGGCCCCTGGGGTGCGGCTACCTCGGCAGGATCGGGATTGCCCGTTGGGGGGGTCGTCATGCGGCGACCTCGTGTCGCCGGCCACTGCGCTGGCGCGCGCGACGGACGATGTCGAAGATGACGAGCAGGACGAGGACTGCTGCCGCTGCCACGGCCACCCAGAGAGCCGCTCGTGAGTACGCCGTGGTGCGCAGTTCGAGTGCTACCGGTTCCCCGAACGCTACTCCTGCGGGATCAGTGAGTTGGACGGACACCGTGAGTGCATCGCCGCCGATGACGCGGACGGGCACTTCTAGGCTCGCGCGACGACCCGGCTCGATCTCGACGGCGGGTAGCGGGCCCGCATCGAGCCTCGCGGCGGGATCGGCGGTGATGCTGAGGCCGACGCGCACGGGCTGATCCAGGTCGTTGGTGACTGTCACCGGCACACTGCCCCGATCCCCACTGAGGACGATGTTGTCGCGTGGGACGACGTACACATTGCCCTGTGTCGTCGCGAGGGAGGACTCGATGGTGTCGAGGAGACGCTCGCCATCGCGTGGGCGGGTCCGCCAGGCGCTGGATTCGGCTCGCAGGAGGGCCGATGTCAATGGTGCGGTGACGGGCAGCGGATCGGTGAGGACGGTGCGCAGTGATTCGATGTCCCCCTGGATCGCCGTGATGCGCTCGAGGTAGTCGGCCCCGAGCTCGCGTCCACGTCGAGTCTCTGGCTGGACGGTGCGAATCGATCCGGCTGAGGGGAGGGCCAGCACGGAGCTCACGGGCACGAGTCTGGTCCAGGGAGTACCGCGAAGTGACGCAATGATGCCCCGCAGGAGACGCGGATTCGCATCCCAGCGTGGATTTGCTGCGGCAGCGATGAGGTAGCGCGGCTCCTCCGTCGGCTCGAGGGCCACGTAGGCGAGTTCGGCCAGGAAGCGCTGTCGCGCGGCAAGGACGGTGGCCTGGTTGCCCTGTGGCATCTCCAGTGCGTTGAGCAGTCCCGAGTCGATCACCAGCGCTCTCACCCGCCCGCCGGAGGCGTCCACGTCGACGTACCCCGAGGGCGTGTAGGGCAAATCGCGAGGCAGGGGAGCGGCCTTCTCCCGCACGATGACCGTGCGCGCGCCCGCGGATGCGAGCACGTCGAGGGCCGCTCGGTCCAGCCGTCCACCGGCCGCCCAGGCCAGGGTGCCGTCAGGCTCGCGATCGATTTGGCGGGCGAACACCTCGGGTGCCGCTGTCGTGGATCGGACGAGGTCGGTCGTCAGGTCTGCCGCGGTGAGGGCATCGGCATCGGGGTCGGCGTACGGCATCACCCAGACCGAGCGCTCGCGCGCACTGGAGCGTCGCGTGGGCTCGGGCGTGCCGAGCAGAGCTCGGGCCCGTGCCAGCCAGGATGCGGCCGCATCCGCCTGCGTGCCGGCGCGGACCTGGCCGCCCTTGTCGACGAGGTAGCCGTCCGACATGTCGGAAGCGACCTGCAGGACCTGCGGATCGACCACCCACGTGATGGACGGCGAGGACTCACCCGAGGTGATGAGGTCATCGAGTCGGCCACCGGGGGCGACTTCGCGTGGGATGGTCTCTCCGAGGAGGACGTCGTCGGGCGCCTGACCGGGACTTGTCGCGAGCGGCCACAGCCATGTGACGTTGACCGGATCGACCGTCTCGGGGACGTAGGGGATGAGAGTACGCGCGGCGTCGAGGATCACGTAACCAGCGGAGCCGAAGCCGACGGCCTCGACGCCGATGATGTAGACACCCGGCAGCCCGAGCGGCAAATCATCAGTGTCCACGGCGACGCGATAGCTGGCCTTCGCTCCTGGCGCAAGCGCCTGGGTCACGCTCGTCGTGGTCGAGTAGAGGGGGATGGAGCCGAAGCCGCCTTCGGCTTCCGTCGCTCGGCGCAGATCGCGTCGCTGCGTGACCGGTGTCGTCGACAGCGTCAGGCGCACGCTCAAT
>JAULZJ010000246.1:0-2970 GCA_032117435.1 Candidatus Nanopelagicales bacterium
ATCGTGTCGACGGTCGGCCTCCTCATCGGGCAGTGGCCCGTCTTCTGGGCGGGTGTCGGCATCGTCGCGCTCGGTGGCATCGTCGGGGGAGTCATGAAGAAGGCCGGGCTCGGCAAGACGAGCCAGCACGCCTCCTGAGCTGCCTTTGACCGCCGACGAGCGCCGCGCACTCGTCCTCATCGTCGAGGATGAGCCCCCCATCGCCGACGTGCTGAGGCTCTATCTCGATCGTGCGGGTTTCGACGTGGCGGTAGCCAGTGACGGCCCGCAGGGACTCGCGATGGTGCATCAGCACCGTCCGGATGCGGTCATCCTCGATGTCGGATTGCCCGGTCTGGATGGCACCGAGATCTGCCGGCGTATGCGCGCCGACGGGGACTGGACGCCCGTGCTCTTCTGCACGGCACGCGACGATGAGATCGATCGCGTCCTCGGCCTCGAGATGGGGGCCGACGACTACATCACCAAGCCCTTCAGTCCGCGCGAGGTCGTCGCGCGCGTCCGCGTGGCCCTGCGTCACGCACGCGGTGCGGATCCGGGTGACGTCATCACGCTGGGACGGGTCTCGCTGGATCGCTCGGCGAGGCGTGTGGTGGTCGACGGTGGCGAGATCACACTCACCGCGACGGAATTCGATCTCCTGGCCTACCTCATGGAGCGACCCGGTCGGGTGATCACCCGCGATGTGCTCCTCGAGGAGGTGTGGGGCTACGCCGCGGTCGTCGGGACGCGCACGGTGGACGTCCACATCGCCCAGGTGCGGAGCAAGCTCGGCGATGCGAGTCCGCTGCGCACCGTTCGCGGCGTCGGATACTCCGCGGACGATTCGTGAGCACTGCCGGGCGTGGCCGCCGCCTGCGCGTTCTTCCCGCCACCGTCCTCCTCGCCGTCGCGGTGGCCACCATCGCGGCTGTCGTGGCAGCACTGGTCTCGCTGCCGCTCATCCGCAGCAACGCCGAGACCGTGGCGACCGCCGAACTCGCGCGCCTCGCCGATCTCACGGCGACGGCCCTGCGCGTCGATCCGCGTGGCACGTACGTCCTGCCGCCTCGGGTGGCCGGCGTCCTCGAAGCGGAGCAGGTGACGGCGTACGTCGTGGGACCGGGCGCGGCCGACCTCCCTGAGGGAGTGACCCCGGCGGAAGTCGATTCCGTGACGACCGGCCAGGGCGTGGAGGTGCGCGCCGACACGGCCAATGGCGCGGTGCTGGTGGTGGGCCGGCCCTTCGAGCCCGGCATCGGCGTCATCCTCGTGCAGCCCTCCTCGGTCGCCGGGGGCACGGCGACCGAGGTCATCGCACGCCTGGTCGTCGCCCTGGTCATCGGCCTGGCCATTGCGGTGGCGATCGCGCTCGTCGCGGGTGCATGGCTCACCACCCCCTTACGACGCGCGGCGGATGCGGCAATGCGCCTGGGCAGGGGGGATCGAGGCATCCACGTGCAACCCGAGGGGCCCGCCGAGGTCGCCGACATCGCCGAGGCACTCAATCGCCTGGCCGCCGCGCTCGCGGTCTCCGAGGGACGCCAGCGCGAATTCCTGCTCTCCGTGTCCCATGAGTTGCGCACGCCGATCACCTCGGTCCGGGGGTACGCCGAGGCGCTGGCCGATGGGCTTGTGGGCGCCGAGGATGTCGCGCGCACCGGCGCGGTCATGGCCGCGGAGGCCGTGCGACTCGATCGACTCGTGAGCGACCTGCTCGACCTCGCCCGGCTGCGCGCCGATGACTTCGTCATCGAGTGCACGGACGTCGATCTAAAGGCGATGCTCGTCGAGGCGGCGGAGGTGTGGCGGGTGCGCAGCGAGCGCGCCGATGTGCGCCTGGTGGCCGAACTCCCCGATCGGGCCATCGTGGTAAGCGCCGATCCGCTGCGCCTGCGCCAGGTCCTGGACAACCTCACGGAGAACGCCCTGCGCGTGACACCCGCCGGCGGTGTCATCGTCATGTCCGCTGCCGCGAGCACCTCCGAGTGGGGAATCGTGGAGGTGCGCGACTCCGGCCCGGGCATCGCACCCGAGGATCGCGAGGTCGCGTTCGAGCCGGGCATCCTGCACGAGCGCTATCGGGGACTGCGCCCGGTGGGGACGGGAATCGGACTAGCCCTCGTGGGGCGACTCGCTGCGGGCATGGGCGGCTGGGCCAGTGCCGATGAGGCCATCGAGGGCGGGGCCTGCTTCCGGGTCGGCGTGCCCCTCGCTGATCTCGGCGGGCCCGGCTGATCGCTGTAGGCCCAGCTGATCTCGGTAGGGCCGGGGCAAAGGACGGCGACCCCGGCTGATGTGACGTAGTCTGCAGACGTGTCCGCCACGTCCTCGCACGTCGCGAGCGAGCCCAAGGTCGACCCGCGTCCGCGCGCGCGGCGCCTGGTGGCACCCGTGGCCGCGGCACTCGGCGTGATCGCCGCGACGGGCTATGTCCGGGTGGTGGATCCCAATGAGCCGGGGCACTATCCGATGTGCCCCACGCTGGCGCTCCTTGGCATCGACTGCCCCGGCTGCGGTGGCCTGCGCGCCACGCATGCGCTGGCGCACGGTGACATCGCGACGGCGCTCGATCACAATGCACTCTTCGTCGTCCTGGCACCGCTGCTCGGAGTCCTCTGGGCTATCTGGGCCTATCGCGCGTGGACGGGTGTCACACCACCCATGACGCGTCGTCGGGAGACGATCGCGCGCACTGCGCCCATGGTCGTGCTCATCGTGGCGATGGGTTTCGCGGTCGTGCGCAACTTCATCCCCTATCTCGCCTCGGGCGCGGGCTAGATCCTCCGCCCACCGGGGTCGGCTGAGCGAACGCGGTCGCGCTGTGGCACGCTGACGGCGTGAGACAGCGGTGCACCTCGCGCGTGACCTACGGGGGTGAGCGATGACAGTCCTCGACGACATCATCGCTGGCGTGCGCGATGACCTCGATGCGCGCATGGCTGCCCTCCCGCTGGATGACCTGAAGGCGCTTGCGGCGCGCATGCCCGC
>JAULZJ010000247.1:0-6341 GCA_032117435.1 Candidatus Nanopelagicales bacterium
GGCCGAAGCGACGGCGCGGATCGTCGAGACGCACGAGTGGGACGGCGAAGCCGTCGATTTCATCGATGGCACGGTCTTCTCGCCCACCGAGCAGTACCTCACGCTCGGTCGCATGACCGACGACGCTGGCGGTCAGCAGCCGAGCGACTACACCGGCATGGACATCTACTACCGCTCGATCCAGCGCAAGCGCGAGGATCTGCTCACCATCCACGACTACATCTGGCGCTGGGACACCGACTGGTTCTGGTGCTCGCGCGCCTTCGGCACGCAGAAGCCGCTCATCCGACGCTTCTGGCCCAAGAGCAAGCTGCGCAGTGACGTCTACTGGAAGATCATCAAGTGGGATCGGCGCACGAAGTTCTCCACCAAGGCCGCGCGCATCCGCCGCCGTCCCGCGCGTGAAGAGGTCGTGCAGGACATCGAGGTGCCCATCGATCGCCTCGCGGACTTCCTCGACTTCTTCCACCGCGAGGTCGGTATCGAGCCGATCTGGGTCTGCCCGCTTCGGCAGCGCGACCCGGCTGCACGCTGGCCGCTCTACGAATTCGACCCACAGGTCACCTATGTCAACGTCGGCTTCTGGTCCACCGTGCCCGTGCCGCCGGGGGTGGACCCCGCCGAGGGCCGCGTCAACCGACGGATCGAGGCCACGGTCACCGAGCTCGAGGGGCGGAAATCCCTGTATTCCTCGGCGTACTACTCCCCCGAGGAATTCTGGAGCATCTACGGAGGCGGGGACTACCAGCGACTCAAGGGGGCCTACGATCCCGCATCGCGGCTCCTCGATCTCTACGACAAGGACGTGCGCCGCCGATAGGCACACAGCATGACCCTCGGGAGGAAGCATGGACCTCACCACCGCCTTCGCCACCGTGGTGCCGGCCGAACGCCGAGTCGGCTTCAAGGCATACGACGGCTCGAGCACCGGCCTTATCGGTGCCGAGGTGGTCCTGGAGATCACCAACCCGCGCGGTGTCCACTACATCGCAGCCTCGCCCAACCAGCTTGGCCTCGCGCGCGCCTACGTCACCGGTGACCTGGAGATCCACGGCGACGTCTACGAAGCGCTCAACCGCCTCTATCCCATGCCCCTTGACCACGTGTCCGTGGTGGACCGCGCACGCCTGGTCAAGCGATTCGCCCGCGAGGCACTCGTGCGCCCCGAGCCTCCGGCGCAGGAGCGAGCCCTCGGCGGCCGCCGTCACTCCAAGCGGCGCGACGCCGAGGCGATCCATCACCACTACGACGTGAGCAACACCTTCTATTCGATGGTGCTCGGCCCGTCGATGGCGTACACCTGCGCCGTCTTCCCCAACGCCGAGGCATCGCTCGAGCTCGCGCAGGAGGAGAAATTCGATCTCGTGTGCCGCAAGCTCAATCTCCAACCGGGAATGCGGCTGCTCGATGTCGGCTGCGGCTGGGGCGGCATGGTTCTGCATGCCGTCAAGAACTACGGCGTATCCGCCATCGGCGTGACCCTGTCCCAGCAGCAGGCGCAGTGGGGCCAGCGGGTCATCGAGGATGCTGGCCTCGAGGACAGGGCCCAGATCCGCTTCAGCGACTACCGAGATGTCAAGGAGACCGGCTTCGACGCCATCTCCTCCATCGGCCTCACCGAGCACATCGGACGTGCCAACTACCCCTCGTACTTCTCCTTCATCTATGGCAAGCTCCGCCCCGAAGGCCGGTTGCTCAACCACTGCATCACGCGCCCCAACGGCAAGTGGCCCGCGCTCTACAAGCGCAGCTTCATCAACCGCTACGTCTTCCCCGACGGCGAGCTCACCCCGCCCGGCCCGATCATCACCGAGATGAACGAGGCCGGCTTCGAGATCCGTCACGAGGAGAACCTCCGCGAGCACTACGCGCTCACGCTCAAGCACTGGTGCGAGAACCTCGAACGCAACTGGGATGCCTGCGTCGCCGAAGCGGGACTGGAGACCGCGCGCGTCTGGCGCCTCTACATGGCCGCGTCGCGTCTGGGCTTCGACATCAACACCATCCAGCTACACCAGGTGCTCGGCGTGAAACTCGGCGAGCGAGGGAAGTCCGGCATCCCCCTGCGGGTTTCTGGCGAAACCTGGTCCCTCACCGCCCCTGAAGGCTGATACGGTCCGGCTCCCGGAGCGTCCGGTATCGAGGCGGGAGTCGACATGAGCGCAATGCAGGATCCGAACGCCGACGGCGAGACCCTCTACCGCGAGTTCGTAGCCGCTGTCGCTGCGAAGGACTGGGCCGCCGTTGACGCGATCCTGGCCGCGGACTTCCAGTCTGCGCACACCGACGGCCCGCGCGACAAGGCCGCCGAGATCGAGATGCTCAAGTCCCTGGACCTGGGCACCTACTCGCTCACCGACTTCATGACGACCCGCGGCGGGGACACCCTGGTGGCCACGCATTGGCTGTCGGTCGAGGAGACCATCGACGGCTCGCGCCTGTCGACCAAGCCCGCGCCGCGTCTGACCGTGTGGCGCAACGGCGCTTCCGGCTGGCAGATCATCGCGATCGCCAACCTCAACCCCGCCTGACGCGTCAGTAGAGCGCGGGGCCGGCGAGGTTCATTCCGCCGTCGGCCACCAGGGTGATGCCCGTGATGTAGTCGCCTGCCGGGCTCATCCAGAAGCCGATCACCGCAGCGACGTCGTCCACGGACTGCAGCCGCTTGGCGGGGATCACCTGGGCGACCTGCTCGGGATCGAGGCCGTAGCGCTCCCAGGCTTCGGTGTGCACGATGCCGGGCGCGACGGCAATGGTGCGCACGCCGCGCGAGCTCCACTCCTGTGCCCAGGTCGCCGTAAGGCTTTCGACACCCGCGCGGGCTGCCGAAGAGTGCGACATGCCGACGATGCCGCGGTGCGGGGTCAACGTCATGGTGACGCTGGCGATCTTGCCGTAGCCGGCCGGGAGCATCGAGCGCTTGGCCACCTGCGTGGAGACGTAGAACGTCGCATCGAGATTGAGTCGCTCCACGGCGCGAAATCCGTTGTAGGAGATGTCCTCGGCCTTGGACACGAACTGACCACCGGCGTTGTTGACCAGCAGATCGATGCGCTCCATGTCGCCGAGCACCGCATCGAGCAGCGCATCGACGTGCTCGGGCTCCCGGATGTCACAGGGGTACGCCGTCGCCGATCCGCCCGCAGCCTCGATGGCGGCCACGGCCTCGGCGAGGGGCTCCTCGCGCCGGCCGGTGACCGCGACGCGGGCACCGAGTCGCCCAAGCAACTCGGCGGTGGCGCGGCCGATGCCGGTGCCGCCGCCCGTCACGAGGGCGGTGCGTCCCTCGAGCGATCCGGGTGCGAGCGAAGCGAGGGCGTCGGGTCTGCGTGGAGGTGCCATGGCGGCGAGCCTAGTGAGTTCTAGGCGAGGGCGAGGAAAAGCTTCTCGAGCTGCTCGGCGCTCATCGGCGGCTTCTCGCCACGTCCCTCGGCGGCAGCGCACTGCTGCAGGCCGTTGGCCACGACCTTGAAGCCCGCCCGGTCGAGTGCGCGCGACACGGCAGCCAACTGCGTGACGACCTCACCGCAGTCGCGGCCGTCCTCGATCATCGAGATGATCCCGGCCACCTGACCCTGCACGCGCTTGAGACGGGTGACCACCTCGCGCTGGCACACATCTTCCATCGTGATGGGGGGCATGACTCACCTGCACTTTCGCGGGGGCCATCCGGCGGATAGCGCTGGAGCAAGGATACCCCTGGGGGTAGGGATTCAGCCCAACGGCTCGACAGCGACCTGGCTCGCGATCTCCGCCGGGAGCTCCACGTACTCCCCCGCGGAGCCCACCAGGACACCCGTCGCGGCGCGCTGGACCCGCACCGCACCGCCGGGCACGACCCCGGCACGCTGCAGGAGCGCCACCACCTCGGGGTCGACCTGAGCGCTCTCGCCGATGCGTCGCACGGTGACGCGAGCCGTGTCGTCGCCGGCGGCCCGATCCAGGCTCACCCAGTGCTCACCGCGCACAGCGGCGGCCTTCGCGCCGGGCACGAGCTCCTCGAGGCCGGGGATGGGATTGCCAAACGGCGACTCCGTCGGGTTGTCCAGCATCGCGAGAATGCGGCGCTCGACCGTGTCGGACATGACGTGCTCCCAGCGACATGCCTCGGTGTGCACGTCCTCGATCGGCAGTCCAATCACGTCGACGAGGAGGCACTCCGCTATGCGGTGCTTGCGCATGACGCGCGTGGCGTATTCGCGGCCGCGCGAAGTGAACTCAAGGTGCCGATCGCCCTCCACTGTGAGCAGGCCGTCGCGCTCCATGCGGGCCACAGTCTGCGAGACCGTCGGGCCGCTTTGGCCCAGCCGCTCGGCGATGCGAGCGCGCAGGGGCACGATGCCCTCCTCCTCGAGTTCGAAGACCGTGCGGAGGTACATCTCCGTGGTATCGATGAGGTCGCTCACGTATGGCATTCAACCCCATCCGCACGTGGGCCGCGCCTCCGCCGGGTCCGGGGTGCCGCACGACTGGCGGAGCCCTAGCCTGCGGGTATGCCCGCCGTCGCCTGGTTCCGCCGCGACCTGCGCCTCGGGGACAACCCGGCCCTCGCCGCAGCAGCAGCCGTCGACGGCGACGTGGTGCCGCTCTTCGTCGTCGATCCAGCCGTGTGGGATCCCGCGAGCGATGTACGCCGCGCCTACCTGGTGGACTCGCTCCGGGCACTGGACGCCGACCTCGGCGGGCAACTCCTCCTCCAGCATGGCGATCCGGTCGCCCACGTCGTCGCCGTCGCACGTGCCGCCGGCGCAGGCAGCGTCCACATTGCCGCCGACTACGGCCCCTACGGCATGTCTCGCGACGAGCGCGTGCGCGCAGCCCTCGCCGAG
Organism: Candidatus Nanopelagicales bacterium; assembly: GCA_032117435.1. Lineage (GTDB taxonomy): Bacteria > Actinomycetota > Actinomycetes > S36-B12 > S36-B12 > Mxb001. Next base: position 4,830 of record JAULZJ010000247.1, read on the forward strand.
CACGGCATCGACCTCGCGGCCACAGGATCCCCCTATGCCGTCGCCCCCGGCAGGGTCACGAAGGACGACGGCACGGCGTACCGCGTCTACACGCCGTTCTACAAGGCGTGGCTCCGCCACGGCTGGCGCACACCGGCACCGGATGTCGAAGCGACGTACACCATGCCGGTCGAGTGCCACGGCTATCCCGAGCGTCCCGACCTGCCCTTCGCCCTGCCGGCAGCCGGCGAGGCCGCAGCGCTGGAGCGTTGGGCAGCCTTCCGAGCCCACGGGCTCGCGGCGTACGACGACACGCGCAACTTCCCCGCGCTCGAAGGCACCTCGGCGATGGGCCACCACCTGAAGTGGGGCGAGATCCACCCGCGGACCATCCTCGCCGACCTGGGCGAGTCCCCCGGCGAGGAGACATTCCGCAAGGAGATCGCGTGGCGGGAGTTCTACGCCGACGTGATGCATCAGCGCCCCGGAAGTGCGCGCGAGTCGATGGATGTGCGATTCGACCAGGACTTCACGTGGGACTCCGGTGAGCAGGCCGATGAGGTCTTCGAGGCCTGGGCGCAGGGACGCACCGGCTATCCCTTCGTCGATGCCGGCATGCGACAACTCCTCGCCGAGGGCTGGATGCACAACCGCGTACGCATGGTGGTCGCGAGTTTCCTCGTCAAGGACCTCCACCTGCCATGGCAGCGCGGAGCGGCGCACTTCATGCGATGGCTGCGCGATGGCGACCTGGCGAGCAACGCGCACGGCTGGCAGTGGACCGCCGGCTGCGGCACCGACGCCTCGCCCTACTACCGGGTCTTCAACCCGGTGGGCCAGGGCGAGAAGTTCGACCCCGACGGCGACTACGTCCGCCGCTTCATCCCCGAGCTCGCCCACCTGCCCGGCAAGACGGCGCACACCCCCTGGGACACCCTCGGCGGCTACGACCACGGATATCCCGAGCGGATCGTCGACCACGCCGCGGAGCGCGTCGAGGCACTCGACCGCTTCGCTCGCATGAAGGGGACCTGACACACTCCCTCTATGGCAACCACGGCGGTTCTGTCCCTCAAGGGCGGCGTGGGCAAGAGCACCACGGTGCTCGGGCTCGCCGGTGCTGCATGGGCCCGCGGATTGCGTGCCCTCGTGATCGACCTCGATCCGCAGGCCAATGCCACGGTCGCCCTGGACCCGCCCCCCTTCGGATTCACCGTCGGCGATGTCCTCGCGGACGGCCGCCCTGGGATCGCCCGCGAGGCGATCATCCAGACCGGTTGGGGCCCCCAGATCGATCTCCTCCCGAGCGAGGAGGCCGTGGCGCACCGCAACCGCCCGGAGGGTGCCGACTCCGCCACGCGCCTGCGCGTGAGCCTCACTGGCACGCTCGACGGCTACGACATCGTGCTCATCGACTGCCCACCCTCCCTGGACGAGCTCACCCGCAATGGGCTCGCCGCCGCGGACACGGCCCTCGTCGTCACCGAGCCGGGCTTCTTCGCACTGCAGGGCGCGACGCGTGCGCTGCGCGCC
>JAULZJ010000248.1:0-8421 GCA_032117435.1 Candidatus Nanopelagicales bacterium
CACCGCCCCGTCGTAGAAGCCGATGACCAGTCCGCCGATGATCGCGGTCACCCAGTGTCGACGCCGTGACACCTCGCGCGCGGTGAGGCCGAAATCGCGCCGGAAGGCGATGAAGAGCCACACCAGGACCAGTGCGATGAGGATGACCGGCCGATAGACATCGGGCGGCAGGTGGATCGCCATGAGGGACCCAAGGGCAGCCCCGGCAAAAGCCGCTCCCGCCATGGGCAGGGCAGTCCGCAGGCGCGGCATCTCGATGCGGCTGTAGGTGATCGCGGCGGCAGAGGTGCCGAAGATCGACGAGAGCTTGTTGGTCCCGAGGGCCAGCGCGGGCTTGTCAGCGGGTACGGCGAGGAGCAACGCGGGCAGCTGCAGCAGTCCACCGCCACCGCTCACCGCATCGACCCAGCCCGCTGCTGCGGCGACGACGCACAGCAGCATGATGACGTACCACTCGGGTGTCACGCCCGGCCTCGCCACGCGAGCACGATGCCCAGCACGTCAGCAAGCCGGTCGGCGATCGCGTCCGGCGTGACGTCGACGTCCACCGCCTGATCCCCGAGCCGCGAGTGCGGGATGAGGATCGCGCGCATGCCCACCTGCTGCGCACCGTGCACGTCGTCCCAGGGGCGGTCTCCCACGAAGACCGCCTGCGACGCTTCGGAGCCCACCGCCGCCACTACCGCGAGGAAGGCTTCGGCATGCGGCTTGGCCACCGGCAGCTCGCTGGAGTAGACCGCAGCGTCGATGAAGGGGGCGAGCCCGTCGCGGGAGAAGACGGCCTCATGATGCCAGCGCGGCCACAGGGTGTTGGAGAGCACGCCGATGCGCATGCCCGCGGATCGCAGGGCCTCGAGGAGTGGCCGCGCATCCGGGTCGGCGAGGGTGTGCGGATCCCAGGCCTCGAGATAGGCCGCCAGCGCGACCCCGTGTCGCTCATCGTCGGTGACCACCCCGCAGGCCGCGAAGACATGCTCGAGCGTGCCTGTGCCATTGGCCCCTCGCGAGGTCTGCTGCTCGCGCCAGAGACCCACCTCGGCAGCGGCAAGGCGCCCGGCGAGGCCGGTGTCCGCCGGGTCGTAGGCGATGGCGTACGCCGACCACTGCGCCACGAGGTCGATGTCATGCCATGGCGTGAGAGTCCCACCCCAGTCGAAGACGACGGCGTCGACGGTCATGCACGCACGAGCTCGACGATGCGGCCCGCAATCTCCTCCACGGGTACGTCGACGGAGTCACCGCTGGCACGATCGCGCAACTCGACGAGACCATCGACAAGTCTCTTGCCGACGACGACGATCGTCGGCACGCCGATGAGCTCCGCGTCGTTGAATTTCACGCCCGGAGAGACACCGCGGCGGTCGTCGATCAGGACCCGCACGCCCCGAGTGGTGAGCGTCTCGGCCAACTCCTCCGCGGTCTCGAAGGGAGCGTCCTCCTTGCCTGTCGCGACGATGTGCACATCGGCGGGCGCCACCGCGCGCGGCCAGACGAGGCCCTTGTCGTCATGATGCTGCTCGGCGACGGCGGCGACAGCCCGTGAGACGCCGAGGCCATAGGACCCCATCGTGACCGTGACCTGCTTGCCGTTCTCGTCCAGGACGCTGAGGCCCAGCGCCTCGGCGTACTTGCGGCCGAGCTGGAAGATGTGGCCGATCTCGATGCCACGGGCGATCTCGATGGTCGCCTCGCACTTCGGGCAGGTATCCCCCCCGACGATCTCCACGGCCTCAATCTCGCCATCGACCTCGAAGTCGCGCCCGCGCACGAGGCCGTAGACGTGACGGCCCTTCTGGTTGGCGCCCGTGATCCACGCGGTGCCGACGGCGACCCGCGGGTCTACGAGGTAGCGCACATTGCCCTCGCCGCCGAGTGCACCCGGTCCGATGTATCCCTTGACCAGCGTGGGGTACTTCGGGAAGTCCCCCTCCTCGAAGGGTCGCAGGGTGACCGGATGCAGCGCAGCCTCGAGGCGCTTGACGTCGACTTCGCGGTCGCCCGGGATGCCGATGGCCAGGGGCGCACTCGTACCGTCGGGGTAGTCCGCCATGAAGACGACGTTCTTGAGCGTGTCCGCCGCGGTCCAGGTCCGCTCCGGGCGCCGGATGTCCTCGCGCTCATTGGATACGTCGACCAGGGTCGCGATGGTCGGGGTGTCCGGAGTGTCGTGAACGACGGCGGCAGGAAGGCCGGTGGCATCCGCGGGGGGCACCGGTCGGGAGACGAAGGCCTCGACGTTGGCAGCGTAGGCGCATGCGGTGCAGCGGACATAGGTGTCCTCGCCGGACTCCGTCGGGGCGAGGAATTCCTCGCTCTGCGAGCCCCCCATCGCCCCGGACTGGGCCGACACGATGACGAAGTCGAGGTCGAGTCGGCCGAAGCACGAGATGTAGGCATCGCGATGGCGCAGGTAGGAGCGCTCGAGCCCGGCGTCGTCGACATCGAAGGAATAGGAGTCCTTCATGACGAATTCGCGACCGCGCAGGATGCCCGCGCGGGGGCGCGCTTCGTCGCGGTACTTCGTTTGGATCTGGTAGATGATGAGTGGCAGGTCCTTGTACGACGAGTACTCGCCCTTGACCATGAGCGTGAACATCTCCTCATGCGTCGGCCCGAGGAGGTAGTCACCGCCCTTGCGGTCCTGCAGCCGGAAGAGATTGTCGCCGTACTCCTCCCAGCGATTCGTGCGCTCGTAGGGCTCGCGCGGCAGCAGTGCCGGGAAATGCACCTCCTGGAAGCCCGCGCTGTCCATCTCCTCGCGCACGATGGCCTCGATATTGCGGTAGACGAGGTAGCCGAGTGGCAGCCACGAGAAGATGCCGGGAGCGATCCGGCGGACGTAGCCGGCACGCACCAGGAGTCGGTGGCTCGGCACCTCCGCATCGGCCGGGTCATCGCGGAGCGTGCGCACAAAGAGGTGGGACATCCGCAGCAGCACGGGCTCACCCTAGCCAGGCGGCCGACCTCACCCTGCCGAGGTGCCGGTTTGGGCAACAGGTGACCGCGGGTCAGAGCAGGACGGTGGCGAACTCCCCGGCGCTCCTGAAGCCGACGGCGTCGTAGCAGCGGCGAGCACGGTGGTTGTAGTCGTTGACATAGAGGCTCACGATCGGCGCGACCTCACGGCGTGCGATCTCGACGACGGCAGCCATCCCCGGCACGCTGAGTCCGCGGCCACGGTGCTCGGGAGCCACCCACACGCCCTGGATCTGGCACGCGCGTGCCGCAGCGGCGCCGATCTCTGCCTTGAAGACCACCTGGCTATCCTCGATGCGGGCGACGGCGCGTCCCGCGCGGACGAGGTCGGCGATTCGCGCGCGGTACGCCGCGCCGGCGCCGCCGGCGACCGGTGAGATCCCCACCTCCTCGGTGAACATCTCAATGCACGCGGGCACGAGGACGTCGAGCTCATCCATCCGGACCGGGCGCACCCCCGGGTCAGCAGCGGCGCGCGTCTCCCCGTCGATGACGAGGAGCGGCTGATGCGCACGTATCTCGCGCGCGCGACCCCATGCCCCGTCGAGGCGCTGCCACAGATCCAGGACCTCATCCGCGGGGCCCACCAGGGAGGAGCCGCGTCGACCGCTGCGCCTCAGCCGCTCGGCGAGGACTCGGCGCGCCGCATCATCGGTCGCGATCGGCACGATGTTGGCGCCCACGTGTAGTGCGGCGACTAGACGACCCGAGCGCTCCACAGCCCAGAAGTCAGCGGCGAGCCGCTGGCCGCTGCCATGGGGCTCCTCCAGCCTGGAGGCGACGAAGCAGTGCGCTACGGGATCGGCGTCGAGGATGCGCAGCAGGGAGGGCAGGTCGCCGCCGGTCAGGGGGCGGACGATCCCGTCGTCGCTACCCGACCGTGACGACGGGATCGCCGGCGCTGTCATCGCCCATCTCCTCAGCGAGCTTCATGGCCTCCTCGATGAGGGTCTCGACGATCTGGTGCTCGGGGACGGTCTTGATGACCTCGCCGCGCACGAAGATCTGACCCTTGCCGTTGCCCGAGGCGACACCGAGGTCGGCCTCGCGAGCCTCGCCGGGGCCGTTCACCACGCAGCCCATGACGGCGACACGAAGCGGCACCTCAAGGCCCTCGAGTCCGGCAGTGACCTGCTCGGCCAGGGTGTAGACGTCCACCTGCGCGCGCCCGCACGACGGGCACGACACGATCTCGAGGCCCCGCTGACGCAGGTTCAGCGACTCGAGGATGCCGATGCCCACCTTGACCTCCTCGACCGGCGGTGCCGAGAGGGAGACGCGAATGGTGTCGCCGATGCCCTGGGACAGAAGCGCGCCGAAGGCCACGGCTGACTTGATCGTGCCCTGGAATGCCGGCCCGGCCTCGGTGACACCGAGGTGGAGGGGGTAGTCGCATTGGGCAGCGAGCAGGCGATAGGCCTGCACCATGACGACCGGATCGTGATGCTTCACGGAGATCTTGATGTCGCCGAAGCCGTGCTCCTCGAAGAGCGACGCCTCCCATAGGGCCGACTCGACGAGGGCCTCGGGAGTCGCCTTCCCGTACTTCTCGAGCAGTCGCTTGTCCAGGGAGCCGGCGTTGACGCCGATGCGGATCGGCGTGCCCATGTCCTTGGCCGCGCGCGCGATCTCCTTGACCTTGTCATCGAATTGCTTGATGTTGCCGGGGTTGACGCGCACTCCCGCGCAGCCTGCCTCCAGGGCCGCGAAGACGTACTTCGGCTGGAAGTGGATGTCCGCGACCACGGGGATACCGGACTTCTTCGCAATCTGCGGGAGCGCCTCCGCGTCGTCCTGGCTGGGCACGGCGACGCGCACGATCTGGCATCCGGCGGCGGTCAGCTCGGCGATCTGCTGGAGGGTGGCATTGACGTCGGCGGTCAGCGTCGTCGTCATGGACTGCACGCTCACCGGAGCATCGCCCCCCACCGTGACCGGATGGGTGGGGTGGCGCAGGAGCAGCGATCGCGTCACGCGGCGCGGAGCGAGGGTCGGCGGAGGTGCGGCGGGCAGGCCCAAGTCGATGCTCACCCGTCAAGTATCCCCGACCTAGGCGAGGACGACATCCCGGGTGAAGCCCTGCAGGCGAAGCGGAGGAGAATCCGGTCAGCCCAGGGTGAGCGGCTTCACGAGGTCGGCGAAGATCACGACGGCTCCCACGGCAACCAGCGCGATGGCCACGACGTACGCGACCGGCAGGAGCCGCGCCACGTCGACGGGCCCGGGATCCGGCTTGCGGCGAACCCGCGCCCACTGGCGCCGCGACCCCTCGTAGAGCGCACCCGCCACGTGTCCGCCGTCGAGCGGCAGGATCGGGAGCAGGTTGAACAGGAAGAGGAAGAGGTTGAGCGAGGCGGCCAGGCCGAGGAACATCGCGAGCTTGGCCTGGACGGGCTCCTCCGAGGCCACGACCTCGCCACCGAGGCGACTCACGCCGACGACGCTGACGGGACTGTCGAGCTGGCGATCGCCGCCGCCGATCAGTGTCTCCGTGACGAGCTCGTAGACGCGGACGGGCAGCGACACGATGGCCACGGCGGACCGCGCCGTGAGGTCCCACATCTGCGCGGGGACCGCCGACCAGGGCTGGGCGACGTAGACGATCTCCGGTCGCACGCCGAGGAAGCCGGTCGTCTCCGTCTCGCCGGTGGGCACCCCCGCCTCGTCGTAGACCGGGCGCGTGACGTCGACGGTCGCCACCGGCAGCTCGACGGTCGTGCCGTCGGGCCGCTGGACGCTCAGCACGCCCTCGGTGGCGCCTTCCGCACGAATCCGCCCAGTCAGCTCATCCCACGTGCCCGCGGGCGTACCGTTGTAGGCCGTGATCATGTCGCCGGCCTGGAGACCGGCGAGGGCCGCGGGCGAGTCCCCGGTCGGGCACGTGCCCGACGCATCCTGCTGACCGGCCGGCGCCTTGAGCGTGGGCACGCACGGCACCACCGCGGAGACCGTCAGGCTGGGCTGCGGGACGCCGATGCCGACGAGGACGGCCGCGAAGAGGAAGAAGGCGAGGACGAGGTTCATGACGGGCCCGCCGAGCATGATGATGACCCGCTTATGCACCGGCAGCTTGTAGAAGACACGCTGCTCGTCGCCCGGGGCGATCTCCTCGAGGGACTGCCGTCGCGCATCCTCCACCAAGAGCGCAAGGCGTCCGGTCGACATGGCGCGCGCCGTGCCCTCGGGCGCGTCCTTAGGCGGCGGCAGCATGCCGATCATGCGGATGTATCCCCCCACGGGAATGCCCTTGACGCCGTACGACGTCTCCCCGCGCCTGGTCGACCAGATCGTCGGACCGAAGCCCACCATGTACTCCGTCACCTTGACGCCGAACTTCTTCGCCGGCACGAGGTGGCCCACCTCATGCAGGGCGATGGACGCGAGGATGAGCAGGAAGAACGCGACGATGCCGACGATCTCCCACATCAGCCCCGCCTCCCTTCGATGAGCCTCGCCGCCTCGGCCCGCGCCCAGGTGTCTGCGTCAAGGACGTCCTCCACCGTGAGCGGGTTCCCATCCTCCTCGGTATAAGCGCGGGAGTCGCGGCGACGCTGACCGCTGCGGAGGTGGGAGTCGAGCACCTCGGCCACGATGTCGACGATGCCGAGGTAGGACAGTCTCCCCTCGAGGAAGGCCCCCACGCAGGCCTCATCAGCCGCATTGAAGACCGCAGGCGCCGTGCCGCCCGCGGCACCCGCCGTCCGGGCCACCCCCAGCGCGGGGAAGGCCTCGTGGTCCACGGGCAGGAACTCCCAGGTCGCGGCCGTCGACCAGTCGCACGCGGGCGCCGCCTCCGGGACCCGGTCGGGCCAACCGAGGGCCCAGGCGATGGGCAGCCGCATGTCCGGCGGGCTGACCTGCGCCATCGTCGAGCCATCGACGAACTCCACCATCGAGTGCACCATCGACTGAGGATGGATGACGACATCGATGCGCTCGAAGGGGATATCGAAGAACAGATGCGCCTCGATTACCTCGAGACCCTTGTTGACCAGTGTCGAGGAGTTGACGGTGACGAGCGGCCCCATGCTCCAGGTCGGATGCGCGAGCGCCTGCTCGACCGTGACGCCCGCCAGTCGTTCCCGGCTCCAGCCGCGGAAGGGCCCACCGCTTGCCGTGAGGATCAGTCGCGACACCTCCGGCCGTGATCCGGCCATGAGGCACTGCGCGAGCGCCGAGTGCTCGGAGTCCACCGGTCGGATCTGGCCGGGCTGCGCGCGCTCGCGCACCAGTGGACCGCCGATGATGAGCGACTCCTTGTTGGCAAGCGCCAGGGCTGTGCCCGCCTCGAGGGCGCGCAGCGTGGGCATCAGTCCGGCCGCACCCGCCAGCGCATTGAGAACGACGTCCGCAGGGCGCGCGGCCAACTCGGCCGACTCGGCCTCTCCGACGGCCACATCGGTCACCCCATGGGCTCGCGCCTGGTCCGCCAGGAGTCCAGGCTGCCCTCCGCCCGCCGAGAGGCCGACGACGCGGAATCGTTCAGGATTGCGGTCGATGACCTCGAGCGCCTGCCGCCCGATAGAGCCCGTGCTGCCGAGAATGATCACCTCTCGACGCTCGCCCACGAACCGATTGTCCTACGCTCGTGTCCATGACCGACACCCTGCTGCCCTCCGCGACCGATCTCCCCCAGGTACGGCGCCTGGTCACCGAGCTCCCCGGGCCCCGCTCGCGCGCCCTCATGGAGCGCCGCGGCGCCGCCGTCTCGGCCGGGGTCGGGGGCACCATGCCCGTCTTCGCCGAGCGCGCAGGCGGCGGCGTGATCGTCGATGTCGACGGCAACTCCCTCATCGACCTCGGGTCCGGCATCGCCGTAACGACCGTCGGCAACGCCCATCCGCTCGTGGTGGAGCGCGTGCAGCGCCAGGTGGCCGACTTCACGCACACATGCTTCATGGTCACGCCGTACGCCGGATACATCGAGGTGTGCGAGGCCCTGAACCGACTGACGCCGGGTGACCATGCCAAGCGCTCCGCGCTCTTCAACTCCGGTGCGGAGGCGGTCGAGAACGCCGTGAAGATCGCGCGCGCCTACACCAAGCGCCAGTCGGTCGTCGTCTTCGATCACGGCTACCACGGCCGCACCAATCTCACGATGGCACTCACCGCAAAGAACATGCCGTACAAGCAGTCTTTCGGGCCCTTCGCGCCCGAGGTCTACCGCATGCCCATGTCCTACCCCTTCCGTGACGGCCCGCACGGCGGCGCCGAGGTCGCCTCCTGGGCGGTGAGCAAGATGGAGAAGGAGATCGGGGGCACCAACATCGCCGCAATCGTCATCGAGCCCATCCAGGGCGAGGGCGGCTTCATCGTGCCCGCGCCCGGCTTCCTGCCCGCGCTCAAGGAGTACGCCGAGAGACACGGAATCGTCTTCGTCGCCGATGAGATCCAGACCGGCTTCTGCCGCACCGGCCAGTGGTTCGCATGTGAGCACGAAGGGGT